>NZ_JBHWZS010000221.1:0-14342 GCF_042728155.1 Streptomyces sp. NPDC060209 | reverse complement strand
GTCGAGCGGCTGCTCGTACGACTTGATGGCGCGCTCCAGGCGGCTCTCCCGGGCGACCAGCGAGACCAGCTCGATCTCCGCACCGGCGAGGTCGATGGTGGCCGGTGCGCAGAAGAGCGGGCGGCGGCCCCTCCATCCTGTGCCGCGAAGGGCGCCGCGTCCCGCTCCGCCCGCTCACGACCCGGTCCGCACCGCCGGGTCGTGAGCGACGTGGCCGGACCGGTTGTCAGCCGGCGGCGCCCACGGGGTTCGGCGGTACGACGCCGAGGGCCTCCGCGCGCTCCAGGAGTTCCCGCCACACCTTCGGCGCCACCGGCACACCGGACTGCCCGCGCTCGGCGGACAGTGCGGCCGAGCGTTCGCCCGGGTAGAAGACCCCCGAGGCACCGTCCGCGGCCGGAAGGCCCTTGAGTGTGCTGAGGGTGGCCTCCACCGCCTCGGTGAATTCCCCCGCGTCCCCGAAGGCCGCCGGGTCCACCGCGATGAGCAGTGCGTTCTGCCGGTGCTTGCGTCCCTGGGGGTCGTCCGAGTGGAAGGACGAGAAGATGGGCGCGCCGACGAGCACACTGGTGAGCAGTTCGAAGGCGAGCGACATCCCCGAGCCCTTGACGCCGCCCAGCGGCAGCGGCATGACCGCCTTCTCCGGATCGGTGGTCGGGGTGCCGTCCTCGGTGGCCGCGGCCCCTTCGGGCAACGGCGTACCGCTCGCCTTCGCCTGGCGGATCCTGCCCAGCGCGATCGTTGCCGTCGCCATGTCCAGGAGCAGCGGGGCGAGATCCGACGACGGTGCGGTCGGTACGGCGATGGCGAGCGGGCTGGTGGCCACGGCCGCGCCCTTGACGCCGGTGTAGCCCATGTTGGGCATGCCGGAGACGAAGCCGATCCCGACCAGGCCCTGTTCGGCGATCTTGGAGACGTAGTAACCGATGGCACCGGTGTGGACCGTGCGGCGTACGCCCACCGTGGCGATGCCGTTCGTCCTGGCCCGGTTCACCGCCTCCTTCGCCGCGGCGGTGAGGGCCACCGGGCCCGGCGCGCGGTCTGCGTCCAGGACGGCGGCGGCCGGCGTCGTGGACTCGACCTTGATCTCGGGCCTGGCGTTCGCCACGCCCTTGGCCAGCAGATCGAGGTATGCGGGAACGCGCGCGGTGCCGTGCGAGTCGACTCCGCGCTGAGCGGCCCATACGAAGACGTCGGCGGTGGTACGGGCGTCCTCGGCGCTCAGGCCTCCCTTCTCCAGGAGGGCGGCGGCGAATTCCAGCAGGTCCTCGGCGGGGAGGATTGTCTTGCCGGGCCTGCCCGGCTCGGTGGCGGGGGTGTCGGTCATGGTGGTCGGTGCCTCCTGGTTCAGCGGGTGACGAGGACGTCGACGACGGCGGTGGTGCCGTCGGCCACCGCCTTGAGCGCGCGCTCGAGGGCGGGGGCGAGGGCGTCGGGCGTGTCGACGGTCTCGGTGTGCATCCCGAACGGCTCGGCGAACGCCGCGAGCCTGGGCAGCCGGTGCAGGTCGGTGCCGAGCCACTCGCCCGTCTCGGCCGCCGCGCCTTCGGGGTAGAAGCGCCGGTGGTTGAGATTCATCGACTTGTAGACACGGTTGTTGAAGACGACGATCAACAGCGGCAGTCCGTAGGCGTTGGAGGCGTCGTAGGACGGGATCACCGGGTTGTAGGTCAGGGCGCCGTCCCCGACGGTGAACACCACCGGGCGTCCCTGGGCCGCGAGTTTTGCGCCGAGGGCCACGGCCATGCCCTGCCCGAGCCCGCCCTGCACGTAGAAGTAGGAGTCGGGGTCGGAGGTCTTGAGGTGCCGCTTGACGACCCGGCTGTGCGTGATGGTCTCGTCGACGACGATCGGGTCCTTGCCGTCGAGGAGCGTGCGCAGCGTCGCGGCGACCAGGACGGGGTCGATGCCCTCGGCCTGCTCCGCCTCGGCCTCGGCCCCGGCGATGGCGGCCTGCTCGGCGGCGTACCGCTCGTCCTGCGCCGCGCGGCGCAGGGCGACGGCGGCCCCGTCGAGATCCTTCGCCCGCTTGGCCAGCTGGCGCAGGGTGTTTGCGACGTTGCCTTCCAGATACCTGTCGGCGAAGAGCACCTGGTAGACGACGTGCGGCCGCTGCGGTACCTCGTCGATGACGACGATCGTGGCCTTCGAGGGGCGCCGGCTCGGCGGGTAGAAGGGGACACGGCAGTTGACCAGGAGGATCAGGTCCGCCTCGTCCATCCACGGCCCGATGTCGCTGCCGGCGTGCAGCGGGTGGTCGCGCGGGAAGTTGCCGCACACCGCCGAGTCGGGCTCGACGACCGGGATGTTCCAGGCCTCCGCGAAGGCGACGAGAGCCTCGAAGCCGCCCCCCTCACGGCCGACGGTCTCCGTGACGATGACCGGGTTCTTCGCCTCGCGGATCATCCCGGCGACGGGGTCGACCTCATCGGGGGAACTGTGCGTGGAGCCCGGTGCCACGATGGGCTTGGCCTCGCGGCCGTCCCAGTCCTCAAGGAGGATCTCCAGGGGGACGTTGAGGTATGCCGGTCCCGCCGGTGCCCGCCAGGACAGCTCCGCCGCCCTGGTGATCATGGTTGGCAGGGTGTGGACGCTGGCGGCCTCGGTGGACCACTTGGTGAAGGGCTGGGCGACGCCGTGCGGGCCGCCCACGATCGAGAGGTTGCGGTACCACTGGCCGCCCGGGTCCTGCCCTGGGCCGTCTCCGTAGGTGCTCGACTCCGAGGAGGCCACCACCATCGGGACGCCGGCGAGCAGCGCTCCGTGGATGGCCATCGAGCCCTGCAGCAGTCCGGGGGCCGCGTGCAGGAGGACTCCCTGCGGGCGGCGGGTGATCAGGCCGTAGCCGGTGGCCATGCCGACCGCGACCGTCTCGTGGGTGAGGTCGAGGTAGGCGGGGGCCGGGTCACCGTCACGGTGACGCCGGGCCAGGGACTCCCACACCGGGGCCCATTCGGACCCCGATGAGCAGAAGATGTAGTCGGCGCCGACGGCGTTGAAGGCGGAGACGACAGCGTCACCGCCGTCGACGCCTGACGTGTTGCTGCTGTCCGTCATCTCAGGTGTTTCCTCAGCCCTCGACCGGCCAGTCAAGGACCTCGCTGATGCCGCGGCCCATCATCCACTCGAGCTCCTCGGGAGTGAAGTCCCAGTGCTTGGTGAACTGCTCGATGGTGTCGGTGTAGGTGATGCCGTGGCCGAGCAGGCGGGTGATGTCGGTGCCGTAGAAGCAGCGCTGGGGGCCCATCTTGTCGACCATCTCGCGGACGTACTTCTCGATGTTCTTGTTCGGGAAGGCCTCCGTCGAGTACCCCGGCAGGGCCGAGATCTTGACGTAGATGTTCGGGTGCTTGTGCAGGTCCGCCGTCTCGGCGACCCAGTAGCCGATGGCGTCGTCGACACAGCGGGCCATGATGCCCATGTGGTCGATGATGATCTTCAGGTTCGGGTGCCTGGCCGCTATCTCGCCGAGCTCCCTCTTCCAGATCGGCGCGTGCACCATGGTCGGGATGCGCAGCTCCTCGGCGATCGGCCAGTACCAGTCGTTGGTGCCGTCGATCATCCAGTTGCGGTCCTGCGGCCGGTGGAAGGTGAGGCGCGTGCCCTTGATGTGCGGGTTCTGCGCGAAGTCCTTCAGCATGGCCGTGCCCTCGGCCTCGTCGTCCTGCGGGACGCGGGCCATGATGCCGAAGCGGTCCGGGTGGGCCTCGCACGCCTCCAGGGCGTAGTCGATGCGGTTGCCCTCCCAGGAGGGCGGGAGGATGAGGGCCCGGTTGACGCCGGCCTCGTCCATGAGCTCGAGTGCCTCTTCGTACGAGAAGGCTTCCTCGCGGTGGCCGTTGAGGCGGATCCGCTCGCGGGCTCCGGGGACCCAGGGGCGATCCGGGGCCTCTTCCTTCCAGATGTGGATCTGGGTGTCGACCACGAACATGGTGTGCCTCTTTCGTTGCGGGTGTCTCGGGGTGGTGGGGTGGTGCGAGTCAGACGTTAGAACTGGTGAGGGGTCCTTGCGCAGACCTGGGCGTGCAAGCAGTTGTTGCGCGAACAGGCAGGTCGTTCGAGGTCACACCGATCCGCCGGCGCTCGCGAACACGGCGTCGCAGATGTGTTCGGCGATCGCCATGGAGGCGGTGGCGGCGGGCGAGGGGGCGTTGCGTACGGCGGTGACGCGGCCCGTGCGGTGGATGCGGAAGTCGTCCACGAGCGAGCCGTCGGGGTCGAGCGCCTGGGCCCGTACGCCGGCCCCGCCGCGGATCACGTCCTCGGTTCCGACACCGGGCACGTACTCGCCCGCGTCCCTCATGAAGGCCCGGGTGGAGAGTGAGCCGCGGTACTCCTTGATGCCCGTTCTCCAGTGCTGGGCGGCCATCTTCCAGACGCCCGGGTAGACGGCGAGCCGGGCCAGGTCCTTCACGGACACGTCGGACAGCTTGTAGCCCTCCTTGGCGAGTGCCAGAACGGCGTTCGGGCCGACTTCGACCGAGCCGTCGACCCGGGGGGTGAAGTGCACCCCGAGGAAGGGGTAGCGCGGGTCGGGTACGGGGTAGATCAGGCCGCGTACCAGGTCGGTCCGGTCCGGTTTGAGGAGCATGTACTCGCCCCGGAAGGGGACGATCCTGGGCTCCTTGGTGTCGTGGGCGAGGCCGGCGACGGTGTCCGACTGGAGCCCCGCGCAGAGGATCAGCCGGTCGACCCGGATCCGCTCCTGGCCGGAGGCCACCTCGATGCCGTCGGGCACGTCGGTGAGGGAGGACACCGGGAAGCCGAGCTTGACCTCCCCGCCGGAGGACTCGATGTCGGCGGCGAACTGCCGCGCGATCGCCGGGTAGTCGGTGATCGCCGTACGGGGGGAGTGGAGCGCCGCGACGCCGCCGGCGTTGGGCTCGATCTCCCTGATCTCCTCCCTGGAGATCTTCCGCAGGTCGGGCACGTGGTTGTTCCTGGCCCGCTCGTAGAGCGCGTCCATGCGGCCCAGTTCGTCCTCGCGGACGGCGACGACCAGCTTGCCGATCTCCTGGTACGGGAGCTCCCGGTCCTGGCAGTACTCACGCAGCAGGGACACACCCCGTACGCACAGGCCGGCCTTCAGGCTTCCCGGCGGGTAGTAGATGCCGGCGTGCACCACACCCGAGTTGTGTCCGGTCTGGTGGGTCGCGACCTCGTCCTCCTTCTCGAACACCACGACCCGTGTCCCCGGACGGCGCAGCGCGATCTCCCGGCCCGTCGCCAGACCCACGATGCCCGCGCCGACGATGCCGATCGTCTCTTCCGCCATCGGCATCCTCCTTTCTTGCTGTGGAACCCGTGCTGTGGAACCCGTGTGTCAGGAGCCGAAGTTGAAAGCGACGGTCTTGACGCGGGTGTAGAAGCGGAGGGCTTCGGTGCCCTGCTCCTTGAAGGCCGAGCCGGAGTCGCGGAAGCCACCGAAGGGGTGGTGCACGTCCCAGCCCGTGGTCGCCGTGTTGACGGCGACCTGGCCGCAGTCGGCCTCGTCCGCGAAGCGGTGCGCGGCGCGCAGGTCTCGGGTGAAGAGGGCGGCGGCGAGCCCGAAGTCGGAGTCGTTGACCTCCGCGACGGCTTCGTCGAAGCCGTCGACGGGACGCACGACCACGACGGGCCCGAAGACCTCCTCGCGCCAGACGGCCATCTCCCGGGTGACGTCACCCAGGACGGTCGGGCTGACGTAGCAGCCGTTGGCGTACTTCGCGTCCTGCGGGGCCGTGCCGCCCGTGAGGACGGTCGCCCCCTCCTTCACCGCGCGGCCGATGTCCTTGAGGACGCTGTCGCGCCGGCCGGTGCTGACGAGCGGGCCGACGGCGGTGGAGTCCGAGGCCCCCGGTCCGAGTTCGAGCGCGGCGACCGCGTCCAGGAGCAGACCGGTGAACTCCTTGTACACGGAGCGTTCGACGAGGACACGGCTGGTGGCGGTGCACCGCTGGCCCGCCTGGCCGAAGCCCGCGACCATCAGCGCGTTCACGGCGGCCCCCAGGTCGGCGTCGGCGAGCACGACGGTGGCGTTCTTGCCGCCCAGCTCCCCCTGGAAGCGGACGTTGCGGTCGGCCAGGGACCTGCGCAGCCCCTCGCCGACGGAGTTGGATCCCGTGAAGGTGACCGCGGCGATGCGCGGGTCGTCGATCAGGGGCGCGGAGATCTTGCCGCCGCGCCCGGTGACGACTCCCAGCACACCGGCGGGCAGGCCCGCGTCGTGGAGCGCGCGGGCCAGGTGGAGGCCCGACATCGGGGTCTCGGAGGCCGGCTTGAGGACGACGGCGTTACCGGTGGCCAGCGCCGGCGCCAGCTTGCGGGCGGGGGTCAGCAGGGGGTCGTTCCACGGCGTGATGGCCAGGACGATCCCGACCGGCTCGTGGTGAAAGCTCGTGCGGGTGTCGGGACGGGCGTCGTGGATGAGCGTGCCGTATCCGTTGCGGGCGAGACCGGCGTAGTACTCGAAGAAGTCGGCGGACTTCTGGACCTCGCCGCTCGCCTCCTTCAGCGTCTTGCCGTTCTCGGCGACCACCGCCTCGGCGATCGTGGCGGCCCGCTCACGGAGCAGCCTGGCCGTCTCGTGGAAGACCCGCGCCCGGTCGAAGGGACTGGTGCGCCGCCAGACGGCGAAGCCCTTCTCCGCCTCGTCGTAGGCGCGGGCGACCTCCCCTGCGCTCAGCGCCGGCACACGGGCGACGGGGGTGCGGGTGTCGGCCGGGTCGTGGACCTGCAGCCACTCGTCGGCCGCCACCCACTGCCCGCCGAGGAGGGTTTCCATGGTGCGCATCTGGATCATTGCTCCCGTTCGACCGCGGCGCTCCGCGGTGTGCAGATGAAACGGTGTGTGGTCGTGACGACAACACAGGAAGACCGGAGGGGTGACCAGAGCCGCGGCGGCAGACATTGCTTGCACGTCACGCACGGCCCGGCGGGCGTGCGTTGTGCTGGAATCGGCACGCTCGACGCCGTACTCGACAAGGAGACCGACCCATGGCATTCGCCGTCATCGCCCACTACCGCTGTGAACCCGCCGACGAGGCCACCGTGCGTGCGGCGCTGCTGAAGATGCGGGAGCACACGCTGACCGAGCCGGGAAACCTGGCGTACGAGGTGCACGCGGACGTGGACCGCCCTGGAGGGTTCGTCCTGTACGAGCGGTACGCCGACCGGGCGGGCTTCGACGCCCACGCCGGAGCGGACTACTTCGACGAGCTGATCGTCGGCACGGTGCGGCCGCTGCTGACCGATCGGGCCGTCACCTTCGCCGACGTGCTGTAGGCCTGGCGGGCGGCCCCGGGCCGGGCCCCCGTGGGTCCGGCCCGGGCCCCCGTGGGTCAGAACTCGTTGCCCCAGCAGTAGCGGGCGAGGGTCTCCACCTGGACGAGCTTGCGGTTCTGGTCCTCGGCGCTCAGCAGCGGGCGGCCGGCGACGTCCTCGAAGCCCCTGGAGGGTGCCAGGGCCATGTCCTCCAGGTCCTTGACCTCCGCGGCGGCGTCGATCCGGGCCATGACCGCGTCGATCTCCTCGATCCCGGGATCGGTCGCGTCGACCGCCCCCAGACAGGCGTCGCGGTCCTCGGGGAGTGCCCGCAGGAGATCGAGCTCGGCGTCGGTGCCCTGGTCGTACGGCAGGATCCACCGGTCCACAGGGACGGCGGCGTACAGGCGCTCGGCGCGGGCACGGTCCACCGTTGCAGGGGCCGCCCAGCCGGGCGCCATGCCCACCCGGACGCCCTCGGGACGCTCCCCGGACGGCACGGCGAGCGCGTCGACGGCCAGGGCGTCCTCGAAGGAGAGGGCGCCCGCGTCGCCGGGTTCGCCGGCCGTGTGGGCGAGCAGGAGCGGGTTGTCGAGCTGGACGAGGCGCACGCCCCGGGAGATGAGCAGCTCGATCTCCGCGTGGATGATCTCCGCCAGCGCCTCACCGAGCTCGCGCGCCGAGGCGGGGCCGCCCGAGCCGGCCGCCTCCGCGTCGAAGCAGGTGGCGGCCAGGTAGGCGGGCGAGGGCAGGGATGCCTTGGGCGCGATCAGCGTGAGCTCACCGAGCCGGGCGGCCCAGTCCGCGAGCAGGGGGCCGTTGGCCTTCGGCAGGGACTCCGCCACCCAGCGGGTGAGACCGTCCGTCTCCTGGCCGGTGCGCCGGAAGCCGGACACCCGGTCGAGCACCGCGCTGCGGAAGTCCGCGCGCGGCAGGTCCCCGTCGGTGACGACGGTGGAGCGCAGCCTCCGCTGGAGGACCACGGCCTCCTTGACCGCCGCGAGTTCGGCCTCGTGCAGCGCTCCGGCGTCCAGCTCCCCCTGGGCCGCCCGTTCCCGGGCGATCAGCAGGGCGGCGGGACGGACCAGGCTGCCGTGGTGGTCGATGCGGTAGTTGAACGTGTCCGCCATGGCTCAGGCTTCCTTTCCGGCGGGCTTGCCGGAGACGCCCCAGGCGTCGAACTCCAGCTCGTAGCCGAGCGACTCGAGGACGTCGTCCGCGATCTGCTGGTCCTCGTCCGCGGTGCCGCCGGCGATGCCGAGGCCGCCGATGATCTCGCCGTCCCTCTTGATGGTGACGCTGCCCTCGGCGGCCACGATGGGCATGGCCGCGCCGGGCAGCTGGGAGAGCTGGGCGAAGAAGACCGGCTGGCTCTCCTGCCACTTCTTCAGCATCTTGCCGGGGCGCTGCATGACGGCGGCGGTGTAGGCCTTGGCCCTGGCTATGTCCGGGGTGAGCGGGCGCGCGCCGTCCGGGCGGCGGATGGCCACGACGAACCCTCCGGCGTCCACGACGGCGACGCTCACCGCCTTCCCGAACGCCTGGGCCCGCTTGTGGGCGGCGTCGATGATCTCTTCGGCGGCGTCGAGGCTGATGTTGCTCATGCTGCTTCCTTCGGGGCGGTGAGGGTGCGGCGAAGACGGGCGACGGCCGCGTTGTACTCCTGCGGCGTCTCCCAGTACATGGAGTGCGGGGCGCCCGGGACGATCTCGAGGTGTGACCCCTCCACCAGCTCGTGGGCGCGGGTGACCGTCTTCACGCTGATCACCGCGTCCTTCTCGCCGGCGAGGAAGGCGACCTTGACGCCCGAGTCCCGGATCTCCTCCAGGCCGGGGCCGTCGGTGTCGAGGTTGCGCAGGTCCTGCATCGTGGCGACGTTGAACGTGCCCATCTGCCGGAACAGGAAGGTGAGATCGGCACGCTCCTGCTGGAACCGCCGGGTGAGCAGGCGGTCGATGACGGGGAGCTTGACGGCCTCGGCACGGTCGGCCGCCGCCAGCTCCTTGAGCTCGGGGTGGCTGATCCCGCCGAGGGAGTGACCGAGGACCACCGAACCGACGCGCTCGGGGCGCACCAGGCCTGCGCGCAGGGCGGCGACCGAGCCGATGGACTGGCCCACCAGCATGGCGTCGGTCAGGTCCTCCTGGTCGAGGACGGCGACGACGTCTCCGTAGAAGGCCTGGCCGTCGAACTCGGCCTGGGGCGCGGCCAGCTCGGTCTTCCCGAAGCCGCGGAGGTCGAGGGTGACGACGGTGAACTCGTCGCGCAGCGCCACGATCTGCTGCCACCAGGCCGCGTGGTGTCCTCCCGAACCGTGCACGAAGACGATCGCGGGGCCACTGCCATGGCGTTCGTAGTAGATGGACGCGCCGTCGGAATCGACGTAGGGCATGAAAGGGATCTCCTTAGCGAGCGCTACGGCTCAGTTGGGGCGCCTGCCGTGGAAGACCAGCTCGATCATGGTGTGGTCGGGGTCGTGGATGTAGCAGAACTTGGACTGGTTCTCGGGGCGTTCGATGGGGCGGGTGTGGCGGATGCCCAGCTCCGTGAGGTGCTCGAGGAAGTCGTCCCAGTCGTCGACCTCGACGGCGAAGTGGTACGGCGCCATCCGGTCCATCTCCTCGACCGGGGTGAAGTGCAGGTCGAAGTTGCCGCGGGTCATCAGTACGACGCGGGTGTTGGACTTCGGCATGATCCTCTTCATCCCGAAGACCTTCGTGTACCACTCGGCGGTGCGGTCCGGGTCGGTGGTGGGGAAGTTGACGTGGTGGATGTAGCGGGGTTCCTTGCTCACGGCTTGCTGCCTTTCAGGTGCGGTGGCTCAGGGGTGGGTGGTCTCCGCCCGGACGGGGTTCGACAGGACGCCGATACCGCTGATCTCGACGTCGACGGTGTCGCCGGCCTCGATCTGGCAGGTGGACTCGGCCCCCATCCACAGGACGTCACCGGGGTGCAGGGTGATGTGCTTGGTCATCTCGACCATGTAGTCGAAGGGGTCGAAAACCATGTCGCCGGTCGGGAACAGGGCGCGGACCTCACCGTTGACCCGCAGGGTCGTGGTCTGGGCGAGTGCGTCGACGTCGGTCTCGATCCAGGGGCCCATCGGCTTGAAGGTGTCGCTGTTCTTGCTGCGCCAGAACGAGCGGTCCTCGTGCTGCCAGGTCCGGGCGCTGACGTCGTTGCCGATCGTCCAGCCGAAGAGGGCGTCCTGCGCCTCCTTGTACGAGGCGTGCCTCAGGGTCCGCCCGATGACCGCGACCAGCTCGGGCTCCGCCTCGAACCTGCCCTGGACTCCGGCGGGCTTCACGATCGCCGTGCCGTGACCGGTGAGCGCGCTGTTGGCCCGGTAGCCGGGCTCGGGCCGGTCGGGAGTGACCCCGGCCTCGTCGCCCAGCAGGCGTGCGTGCTCGATGTGGCGCCGGTAGTTCATGCCGACGGCGTAGAAGACGGGCGGTACGACGGGAGGCAGCCAGACGGCCTCGGCGAGCGGGACCGTACCGATGACCGTGGGGTCGCTCTCCAAGGGCGAGTCGGACAGCAGACGCACGGCGTCGTCCTCGACGCGGCCCCACACCGCCCGGCCGCCCATGGAGACTCTGGTGTAGCGCATGTCCGCTCAGCCGGCCAGCAGGTGCGAGACGCGCTTGGTGACGAGGTAGGCGTCGAGGCCCTCGGGGCCGCCCTCGCGGCCGTAGCCGCTGGCCTTGACTCCCCCGGACGGTGCCTCGTGGACCGATCCTCCGCAGTGGTTGATGGAGAGGATGCCGGCCTCGAACTCGCGGGTGAGGCGCTCGGCGGTGGCGGTGGAGCGGGTGAAGCCGTACGCGGCGAGGCCGTACGGCAGGGAGTTGGCGATGCGCAGTGCGTCGTCGAGGCCGCTGAAGGCGACGATCGGCGCGATCGGGCCGAAGGGCTCTTCGGACATCAGCACCGCGTCGTCGGATACGCCGGTGAGGACGGTGGGTGCGAAGAAGTACCCCGCACGGTCCGGACGTCCACCGCCGGTGCGCACCTTCGCGCCCTTGGCCACGGCATCGGCCGTCAGTGCCTCGACGGCCTTCAGCCTGCGCTCGTTGGCGAGCGGGCCCATGGTGACGCCCTCGTCGAGCCCGTCGCCGACGACGACCGCCTCGGCCGCCCGGACGAACTCCTCGGTGAATTCCTCCAGGAGGCTCTCGTGCACCAGGAAGCGGCTGGGCGAGGTGCAGACCTGGCCTGCGTTGACGAACTTCGCTGCGGCGGCCCGGCGGGCGGCGGCGACGGGGTCGGCGTCCTCGCACACGATGACCGGGGCGTGTCCGCCCAGCTCCATCAGTGACGGCTTCATCTCGGCGCCGGCGGCGGCCGACAGCAGCTTGCCGACGGGCACGGAGCCGGTGAAGGCGATCAGCCGGGTCGCCGGATGCTTGATGAGGTGTTCGGAGACCTCGGCGGGGTCACCGAACACCAGGTTGAGGACTCCCGCGGGCACACCGGCGTCCTCGAAGCAGCGGACCAGCCGCACGGCGGTTCCGGGCGTCTCCTCGGAGGCCTTGATGACGATGGAGCAGCCGGCGGAGAGCGCTGCGGCGATCTTGCGCATCGGTCCGCCCGCGGGAAAGTTCCACGGGGTGAACGCGGCGACGGGGCCGACCGGCTGGCGGCGCACGGTCAGCAGGGTGCCCTGCTCGGAGGGAATCACCCGGCCGTAGGCGCGGCGGGCGTCGTCGGCGTCCCAGCGCAGGGCTCCGGCGACGCGCTTGGCCTCCCCGCTCGCCTCGCGCAGCGGCTTGCCCTGTTCCAGGGTCATGATCCGGCCGACCTCGTCGCTGCGGGAGACCAGCAGGTCGGCGGCCTTGTGGAGGATTGCCGTCCGCTCGGCGACCGGGGTGTCGCGCCAGGTCGCGAAGCCGGCGGTGGCCGCCTCGGCGGCGCGGTCGAGGTCCGCGACGGTGGCGAGCGGTACCTGTCCGATCACCTCCTCGGTGGCCGGGTTCAGCACCGGTGCGGTGCGTCCGGTAGCTCCCTCGCACCATTCGCCTGCTATGTACATGCGGATGGCGGGGTATTCGTGGTTCGTCGTCATGGGTGCGTGTGCCCTCTCACGCTCGGCGGGTGGGGTGTCAGGAGGCGGGGTTCCCGGGCGTGTCACGGGAGCTGCGCAGGGTCCAGATGTGGTGCGGCGGGGTGGTCTCGTGGACGCGTGTCCCGTAGGAGTCGTCGACCCTGTCCATGTCCGCCGCGTACTCCACGCGGCCTCCGCAGGGTGCGTGGATGAAACGGAAGACATTGGAGCCGACGGTGTGCCGGCCGAGCCTGCGGGCTTCCGTCCACCCCTGGGCGATCATGTGGTTGCCGCCCTCGATGACGTCGTCGAAGCCGGGGACCTCGTAGGACACGTGGTTCACCCCGGCCCGGTCGGGGCGGTGGCACAGCAGGAAGTTGTGCTGGTCGTCGTCGCCCTCGCACTGCATGAAGGTGCCCATGGGCTTGACGATGTCGGTGGGCCTGAAGCCGAGTCGGTCGACGTAGAACGCGACGGCCTGCTCCTGTCCCGCCTTGGGGATGTTGAGGGCGACGTGGCACATGCGCAGCGGTCGCACCCGGCCCACGGGGCCGAGCGACTCGTTCCAACGGCGCACGCTGCCCGACACGTTCGGCCGGCGCACCTCGGGCGCGGGCAGTTCGCGCGGCCGGGCGAGTGCGAGGCCCAGGCCGAAGCCCGTCTCGTCGACGCTGTGGTGGGTGCCGTCGTCGGTGGTGGTGACCTCGCGGTCCGCGGCGACCGCGGCCACGAGTGTCTTCAGCTGCTCCGGGGTGTCGACGCCCCAGACGACTTCCCGGATGGTGGGTGAGTCCTCGAGAGGAGCCGGCAACGACGGGGCGGGGGTGGTGTCGAGGTGCAGGGTCTGCCCTACGAGCGTCTCGAACGAGGCGCGTTCGCCGGTACGGTCCACGAGTGCGAGGCCGAAGTCCTCGAAGAAGCGCACGCACTGATCGAGATCGTCGACACCGTAGGTCACCGATTCGATTCTCTGGATTCCCATGAACTCCTCTTTCCTGGGCCGCGTTCGCGGACCTGCGCAAACGCCGCTCAGCTGATCGTAATTTTCGGTTCCGGACGCCTCAACGGTCCCGGAGCACCGAGGTCGCAATCGCTGGTTGCGCACCCCGTCACGTCATCAGGTGAACGGGCCGCGGCCCGTTCACCTGGTGATGGCGGCGATGGGATTGCTGGAGAACCACTGGGTGAGAAAGTCCAGGAAGACGGTGACCTTCCGCGGGGTGTCCTGCCCGGGGCCGTAGATCGCGTAGAGGGGCCTGTCGGGCACCGCCAGTTCGGGAAGCAGGACCTGGAGCGCGCCGGACACCAGATCGTCGTACGCCGACCTCTGTGGCAGCAGCGCGATCCCACGGCCGTGCACGGCCGCCTTCTGCAGGGCGATGTAGGAGTTGGACGAGAAGGCGACGTTCCGGATCTTGTGCAGCGTGCTCGCGTGGCCGTGGCCGATCCGCCAGACCGGGTCGTTCACATGGACGAGGCAGTCGCGCGCCGCGATGTCGTTCGGATGGCCGAGGGTGCCGTGCCGCTGGAGGTATTCCTCCGAGGCGCACAGGACGAACGGCAGCGAGGAGACCTTCTTGAGGCGGACGCTGGAGTCCCGCAGATCTCGCGTGTGAAAGGCGACGTCGAATCCGCTGTCGAGGAAGTCGTAGGTCCGGTCGGACATTCCGCCCAGCTCGAAGCGCACCACTATTTTCGGGTGCGCGGCGGAGAAGGCGGCGATGGCGTCCCCGAGATCCAGGCTGCCGATCCACTTGGGACAGATGATGCTGAGCGAGCCCTCCGCCCTGTCGTGCCGCTGCGCGATCGTGGAGTCCTCCGCCTCGATCTCCTCGAGTATGCGTGCGGAGAACTCGGCGTAGCGCAGGCCGGGTTCCGTGAGGCTCACGGAGCGGGCCGTGCGGTTGACCAGGCGGACGCCGATCTGCCGCTCCAGTTCCGCCACGTGGCGCGAGACCAGCGACCCCGATGAGCTCAGCAGCTTGGCCGCTCCGCTGAAGCTGCCTACGTTGGCGACGGTCACGAAGCTTCGCATGAGAAGCAGACGGTCCATGAT
>NZ_JBHWZS010000220.1:0-14342 GCF_042728155.1 Streptomyces sp. NPDC060209 | reverse complement strand
GCCGACCGGACGGGGGCTTCGGCGTTCCCGCACTATCTGTTGATTAAAATTACGTAATTACGTAAGGTGGATGCAATGGAGCTCGAGGAGCGCGTTGCCGAACTGGAGCGCCGCCTCGCGGTGCTGGAATCGGCCGCGCAGGGCGGAAAGCCGGAGCTGGGCGTCGGGGACTTCTGGGCGCTGGACGGGCTGAAGGAACAGCTCGAACAGGTCGGGGAGGCCGCCGCCGACGGCGGGGTGCTGTTCACGGGCGCGGTGAAGCTGCCGGCCGGTGAGCGCTACGAATGGCAGTACGGCGCGCTCACCGCAGGCCTCCTCGGCACGGAGGAGGAGCGCCCTGACTGGGCGGAGGCCGCCGAGCCGCTGGCCGCGCTCGGCCACCCTGTCCGGCTTCGTCTGCTCCGCGAGATCCTCGGCGGCCGCCGCACGGCCGCCGAACTGGCCGACCTGGACGACACGGGCACGACCGGCCAGATCTACCACCATCTGCGCCTGCTGACCGGCGCGGGCTGGCTGCACACGACGGGACGCGGGCGCTACGAGGTGCCCGGTACCCGGGTCGTGCCGCTGCTGGTGGTGCTCACGGCCGCTCGGCCGTGAGACCCGCACGCCGAGACCGAGGGGGACCCCATGTCCGTACGCAAGGCCGCGATGATCCTCTACCGCTGCTGCTGGCTCGCGTTCGTCGCACTGGTTCTGGTCGACGTCTTCGCCGACTCGCTGGTCCCGTTCGGGCTGGTCTTCGTGCCCGCGGCGGCCGCGATCCTCATCGGCTTCCTGGTGGGCCGCCGCAGTCGTGAGGACCTGGCGAAGGACCGGCCGGCTGTCGAGGTGGGGCCGCCGGTGACCGGACGCTGGATCGCGCTCAACAGCCCGGCGGACAAGGTCCCCAGCCACGGCACCCACGGCTACGGGCAGTCCTACGCGATCGACATCGTCGCCGAACCGGAGGAGGGGAGCCGTCCCCCCTTCCGCCGGCTGTGGCCGGTCGCCCGGCCCAACCGCGACTTCCCGGCCTTCGACGCCCCGCTCGTCGCGGTGGCGGACGGCACCGTCGTGCACGTGAGCGACGGCCAGCGCGATCACCTCAGCCGGAACTCCGGCCCGGCGCTGGCGTATCTGATGGCGGTGGAGGCACTCGTACGCGACATGGCCGGCGCCCGCAGGATCGTCGGCAACCACATCGTGCTCGACATCGGCGACGGCGCGTACGCCGCGTACGCGCACGTCCGCCGCGGCTCCCTCCAGGTGAAGGCAGGGGACACCGTCCGGGAGGGGCAGGTGCTCGCCCGCTGCGGGAACTCCGGCAACTCCAGCGAGCCGCATGTGCACTTCCAGCTGATGGATCACCCGGACCTCGATGTGGCGCGCGGGATCCCCTTCACCTGGCGGGGCATCGGCGTACCGGCGAACGGCTCGGCGTTCACGGCCGAGGGGGCTGTCAGTCCCGGCTGATAACTTGGCGATCGTCGAACACAGGGCCGTACGGGGGGCGACGGTGGACGAGCGCGGCAATGAGCAAGAGGACGGTGTCGTCCGGGAGTGGCCCGATCGCGGGCCCTGGGGCAACATCTTCAACAAACTGCTGTGTGTGCTCGCCGTCGCCGGTATCGGGCTCAGTGTCTGGGCCTTCGTCATGGAGTTCATCGATCTCCGTGACCGGGGGGAGAGCCGCGAGCGCATCACGGCGGCGTGCGGCGGCCTCATCGACCCCGACCCCGTACTCGGGCTGAACGGCGACGGGATCGACCGGGTCAAGCTCGACGACGACTACGAGATATCCACCGACGAGCCCTACAGCGGCTGTGTCGTCTACCGGGTGGGCGATCCGGGGACGACGTACGGGCACTTCTCCATGGCCATCGAGCGGTTCACGGTGGCTCCGGATGCCGAAGAGGCCGAGCGACTGGGGACCGAGGTCGACGAGGAGAGCAGTGGGCCGCTGCGTTCCGCGGTCCGGGACGGCAGCCGGAGTGCCACGCCAACGGTGCGGCACGCTCCTCCCCACCCGCTCGGTGACGGTGGCCTGGGCGAGTACGACGAGTACGGAGTGACGGCACGGGCGATCTGCGAGAACGGAGGCAAGGTCTCTTCGATCGAGGCGACGGCCGTCGCCCAGTACGACGAGCCGGTCACTTCCGGGGACCGCCGCACGCTCGCCGGCCTGGCGCGTCAGGCAGCGGACCGGGCCGCAGGCAGGACGGGGTGTTCCGCAGGACTTCCCGAGCTTCCCTCCACGCTGGCCGAACCGAAGCTCGAGCTGGGACCCGCGACGAAGGCGGGCGGAACCTGCGCCTGGTACCGGCGTTTCACCGCCGAGCAGGGACGCGGACAGCTCCCCGACAGGGCACTGGGCGGGCCTGCCGGGAAGGCGAGTGCCCACGACGCCTGTGTGCTCGCGGTCGGGGACGAGGAGATCCGCAGAATCTGGCCGATCTACGCGAAGACCGCGAAGGACCCGGTGGACCTCAGGGAAGTGCTGGAGTACCACGACTGGTGGGTGAAGACCGAGACCTACGTCGGTGACAGGGCGAGAGGGCTCAGGAGCAACGACATCCTGGAGCCGACCGCGCTGGCCCCGGGCGCTGCGGGGACCGACTCGGAAGGGGTCTGGTGGGCCTCGTCCGTCTGCGGAGGCCGGCCCGCCGTGCACGTGATGTGGATGCCGTATCCCTACGACGGAATAGTCCGGGACCGGCTGGAAGCACTGTTCCGGGCATACGTCGACGATGCGACCGATCGCCGAGGCTGCACCGACGTCGTCTTCCCCGACGCGGCGGACTTCGCGCGGAGTTGAGTCGGTCGGCACGCGCGGACCCTGTCGGACCCGCCGGTTAGTCTCGCCCCTATGCCACCGGCCAAGAAGCGCCCCCGCGCCTACGACGTCTTTCGGACCAGGACCGCGGTCCTGGCCCAGTTCGCCCACGTACAGGCCGCCGTCCGTACCTTGACGCCCGAGCAGCTCGCTCTGCCCGGTCCGGGGGAGTGGACAGTGCGGGAGCTCGTGGCTCACATGACGGCGGCGCTGGAGCGGGTCAGCCGTGGACTCGAGCGGCCGGAGCCGCCAGGTGCCAAGCCGCAGCTCACCCTGCTGGAGTGGCCCTTTTCCACGGCGGGACGGGCCGAGGGGATCGCGGACGACGCCAGGACCCTGGCCGCGGCCCGCCCCGACCTCGGCGCGCTCTACGAGGAGACGGCCGAGCGGTTCGCCGGGCTCGTCGCAGGGAGCCCGGGCGACCGGCTCGTGACGACCCGGGCGGGGACGATGCGGCTGGGCGACTTCCTGGTGACCCGCACCGTCGAACTCGTCGTCCACACCGACGACCTCCACCGGGCCGCCGGCCTCGACATCCCGTACGACCGCCAGGCGCTCGCCGCCTGCACCCGGCTGCTCGCCGACGCGCTCGCCGACAAGGCGCCCGGCGGCTCCGTCGAGGTGCGCGTCCCGCCCTTCGCCGTCGTCCAGTGCATCGGCGGCCCCAAGCACACCCGGGGTACGCCGCCCAACGTCGTGGAGACGGACCCGCTCACCTGGATCCGGCTGGCGACCGGCCGTACGCGGTGGACGGAGGCGCTCGAAGCGGCGCAGGTCAGCGCCAGCGGCGAGCGGGCCGACCTCGCCCCGCTGCTTCCGCTGATGGGCTGAAGGGAACCGGATCGGCCGGTCGTTCCGTCCCATGGCCATGCGCAATCAACGTATGGCAGTCAGCGTCGTAGCCGTCCTGGCCACCCTCACCCTTGCCGCCTGCGGTACGGAGTCGGGCTCCGGAGCGGGATCCGGGGACCCCAAGGACTCCGGGGACGGCAGCGGCACCGTACGGACCGAACCACCCGTGACCGGTGTCCACTGGAACGTGTCCTCCCTGACCGTCGGCGGGAAGAAGACCCCCGCCCCCGCCGGCGCACACGTCGAGATCGACTCCGAGGGGAAGGCCACGGGCAACCTCGGCTGCAACCGGTTCACCGCCGATGTCCGCCTGGACGGCGACAAGGTCACCGTCGGGCAGGGCACCACCACCGGGATGGCGTGCGCGAAGGATGTCCAGGAGTTCGAGAACGCGATGGGCAAGGCCTTCCACGGCGAGCTCAAGGCGGCCGTGGCAGGGCCGAGCGAGGAGAAGACCCTGAGCCTGACCACCGCGGAGGGCGACTCCATCGCCCTCACCTCCGAGCCCCCCGCCCCGCTCACCGGCACCACCTGGAAGGTCACCGGACTCGTGTCCGGCAGCGCCGCCACCTCCCTGCCCGCCGGTACGGAGAACAAGGCGCACCTCACCTTCGGCAAGGACGGTTCGGTGGAAGGCAATCTCGGCTGCAACTCCTTCCACGGCAAGGCGACGGTCACCGGCTCCACGCTCACCTTCGGTGCGCTCGCCTCCACCCGGAAGATGTGCCCGGGCCCCGAGATGGAGTTGGAGCGCGCGCTGCTCGGAGTGCTGGAGGGGAAGACGACGTACGAGATCGACCACCGCGCCCTGTCGATCGATGCGAAGAGCGGCAAGGGCCTCGACGCGTCCGCCCCGGCGGCCAAGGACTGACCGGCCGGGGCAGTTGACGCGCCCGGGAGGACGAGGAGCCTCAGGAACCCGTCGGATACGGCAGCAGACCGGCGTCCGTCTTCTCCCATGACGCCCGCAGCTCGGCCAGCCGCTTCGGTTCGGCCGCTGCGCGGTCGGCCTGTTCGCGCTGGTCGTCGGCCAGGTTGAACAGCTGGTCCGCCCCGCTCTTCCCCCGGTAGTACTTCCAGTCGCCTCGCCGCAGCGCCCGCTCACCGCGCACCCGCCAGAACAGGTCGCGCTCCTTCGGTGCCTCGTCCCGGAGCAGATATCCGGCGAGGCTGACGCCGTCCAGCGGGTGGGCGGGGTCGGGCCGGGCCCCGCCGAGCTCCAGCAGGGTCGCCGTCCAGTCGGGCGAGAAGACCGGGAGATCGCTGACCTGGTGACCGTCGATGCGCGCCGGCCAGCGCAGCACCGAGGGGACGCGGATGCCGCCCTCCTGGAGCGAGCTCTTGTTGCCGGACAGCGGCCAGTTGTAGGAGAACCGCTCACCGCCGTTGTCGCTGGCGAAGAAGACCAGGGTGTCCTCCTCCTGGCCCGACCGCTTCAACGCCTTCAGCACCTCGCCGACCGAGCGGTCCAGGTCCTCGACCATCTCCGTGTACTTCTCGACGGAGCCGCCGTCGGCGTTCCAGAGGGCGGATCGGTCGCCGGCCTTGATCCGGCGGACGATCTCGGCGCTGGCCTCCGTGTCGCCGTCGGCGATCCACGGCCAGTGCGGGGTGGTGAAGTTCAGGTTCAGCAGCCACGGCTTGTCGTGGTCACGCTGTACGTACTCGCTCGCCCGCTCGGTCAGGACGCGGGTGTAGTAGCGCAGGTCCTTGTACTCGGCATCGCCTTCGTACAGGTCGTACTCCCCACCCAGGCCGAGCTTGGAGTAGTACTCCAGGGCTCCGCCGAAGTTGCCGAAGAATTCGTCCCAGCCCGACTTGGTCGGGCTGTAGTCCGGCAGGTATCCGCAGTGCCACTTGCCGATCAACGCGGTCGAGTAGCCGGCGCCGCGGAGCAGGGACGCCAGCGTCGGGTGGGTCGGCTCCAGCCCGACCGACCTGTCGGCGATGGGCTCCGCGAGCCCGCCCTTCGTACGCCCCGGATAGCGCCCCGTGTAGAGGCTGAACCGGGTGGGTGAGCAGGTGGCGGACCCGGAGTAGGCGTCCGTGAAGCGCACGCCCTGGCGCCCGAGCCTGTCCAGGTTGGGGGTGCGGATGTGCGGAGCGCCGTACGAGGAGAGATCCGCCCAGCCGAGGTCGTCGCCGAGTATGAAAAGGATGTTGGGACGGCGTGAGTGCTTGCCGCGGGCGGCGCGGAACGGACGCTCCCGCGTCGCCTCGTCAACAGACGCCCCGGAAGCGGCGGCCGCCGGGGCGGCGGCCTGGATTCCGACGGCGGCGGTGGCGGCGGTCGCGCCCACCGCGGTGGTGAAGGCGCGGCGGCTCAGCGGTGAGTCGACTCGCTTATCCGAACCTGCATTCGAATCGTTAGAGGTCATGAGGTCTCCTGGGCGGGCCTCGGGCGCCGTGCGGGGAACGGGGCGCGAGGGGGATGGGCGCGACGGGCCCCGTCAGAAATGGGTGCGCAGGCGGGCGCAACCGGTCATGAGGGGAAGAAAGGGAGAAGAGTGGAAACGCGTACACGCGTGCCGGAGTCCGGGAAGGAAGCCCTGCGGGAGGCTCCGGGGCGCGGCAGGCTCAGGCGCAGCGACAGATGGCGCTCGCGACACGTCCCAGATCGACGTGGCGGCGCTCCACGAGCGTGACCGAACGATCACCGAGGGGCTGCATGAGGAAGGAGCCTGCCAACGGGGCCATGAGCCTGTCAACGGTGGTCTCGCACTGCGGACAGTCGTCTCACGCGCCCGTCGGGGTGCCCGGCCGCGTTCCGGTCCGGGCGGGACGCCGGGCCGGCACCGAGGACGGCGGGAAGCTCCGGAGTGCCTTGAGGGGGCTTCGGCCGAGCTCTCGCGGTGTGAGGCTCGCCACGAAACGAGCGTTCGGCCACCGCCTGCCCCGCGGTCCGCCCCGGCTCACCGAGTGCCACGAGCGGGGCGATTCCGGCGCGGGGCCGCCGACTTGCCGGACTCGCCGGTAACCGCCGCCCATCCCGGGCCTCGGCGGCCCTGAGGCACTTCCAGGCCGGAACGGGGACGTCGCGGCGATCACCGTGAGTGATCGTCCGACCCCGCCCCGGGCCCTCGCGGAAAGTGCCCCGCAGTCTCGCCCGCGACCGGTGCCGGGTGGTCACCCAATTCGGACCGGTGGTCGATCTCGCCTACACTCGGTGGCGTGCCTCGTGGTGATGGACGACTCAACCACGACCTGCTCCCCGGAGAGAAAGGCCCCCAGGACGCTTGCGGCGTCTACGGTGTCTGGGCTCCGGGTGAAGAGGTCGCCAAGCTCACCTATTTCGGACTGTATGCCCTGCAGCACCGTGGACAGGAGTCCGCGGGCATCGCAGTGAGCAACGGGTCCCAGATCCTGGTCTTCAAGGACATGGGACTGGTCTCGCAGGTCTTCGACGAAACGTCTCTGGGATCGCTCCAGGGCCATATCGCGGTCGGTCATGCCCGCTACTCCACCACCGGTGCCTCGGTGTGGGAGAACGCGCAGCCGACGTTCCGTGCCACCGCGCACGGCTCGATCGCCCTGGGTCACAACGGCAACCTGGTCAATACGGCCCAGCTCGCCGAGATGGTCGCCGACCTTCCTCGTAAGGACGGCCGTGCCACTCAGGTCGCGGCGACCAACGACACCGATCTGGTGACCGCGCTGCTCGCCGGCCAGAGAGATGACGACGACAAGCCGCTCACCATCGAGGAGGCCGCCGCAAAGGTGCTCCCCGAGGTCAAGGGCGCCTTCTCGCTGGTCTTCATGGACGAGCACACGCTCTACGCCGCCCGCGACCCGCAGGGCATCCGCCCTCTGGTCCTCGGCCGTCTCGAGCGTGGCTGGGTGGTGGCCTCCGAGTCCGCCGCCCTGGACATCTGCGGTGCCAGCTTCGTCCGCGAGATCGAGCCGGGTGAGCTCGTCGCCATCGACGAGAACGGCCTGCGCACCTCTCGGTTCGCAGAAGCGAAGCCCAAGGGCTGTGTCTTCGAGTACGTCTATCTGGCACGTCCCGACACCGACATCGCCGGGCGGAACGTCTACCTCTCCCGTGTGGAGATGGGCCGGAAGCTGGCGGCCGAAGCCCCCGCCGAGGCCGATCTGGTCATAGCGACGCCGGAATCCGGAACCCCCGCGGCCATCGGCTACGCCGAGGCGAGCGGAATTCCGTTCGGTGCCGGGCTGGTCAAGAACGCCTACGTCGGCCGGACCTTCATCCAGCCTTCACAGACCATCCGCCAGCTGGGTATCCGGCTCAAGCTCAACCCGCTCAAGGAAGTCATCAAGGGCAAGCGCCTGGTGGTCGTCGACGACTCGATCGTCCGCGGCAACACCCAGCGTGCCCTGGTGAGGATGCTCCGCGAGGCGGGTGCCGCCGAGATCCACATCCGGATCTCCTCCCCGCCCGTGAAGTGGCCCTGCTTCTTCGGTATCGACTTCGCGACACGCGCCGAGCTGATCGCCAACGGCATGTCCGTCGACGAGATCGCCACCTCCATGGGTGCCGACTCCCTCTCGTACATCTCGCTCGACGCGATGGTCGAGGCGACGACGATCGCCAAGCCGAATCTGTGCCGCGCCTGCTTCGACGGCGAATACCCGATGGAGCTCCCGGACCCGGAGCTGCTCGGCAAGCAGCTGCTGGAGACCGAGCTGGCGGCCGGCCCCGCCGCGACTGCGGCGGCCGACGCGCTGCGTCGTCCGTGACCCGGACCGACCGGCTGCTTCCCCACCAGCCCCGTATTCCCACACGAAAGATCCCGGGCAATGTCTGAGACAACAGGTGCTTCCTACGCTGCGGCGGGCGTCGACATCGAAGCCGGTGACCGCGCCGTCGAGCTGATGAAGGAGTGGGTGAAGAAGACGCAGCGCCCCGAGGTCGCGGGCCTCGGCGGCCTCGGCGGATTCGCCGGCCTCTTCGACGCCTCCGCGCTCAAGCGTTACGAGCGCCCGCTGCTCGCCTCCGCCACCGACGGCGTCGGCACGAAGGTCGATCTGGCCCGGCAGATGGGCGTGTACGACACCATCGGGCACGACCTCGTCGGCATGGTCGTCGACGACCTGGTCGTCTGCGGTGCTGAGCCGCTCTTCATGACCGACTACATCTGTGTCGGCAAGGTGCATCCCGAGCGTGTCGCGGCCATCGTGAAGGGCATCGCCGAAGGCTGCGTCCTGGCGGGCTGCGCCCTGGTCGGTGGCGAGACCGCCGAGCACCCGGGCCTGCTGGGCCCGGACGACTTCGACGTCGCGGGTGCCGGTACGGGCGTGGTCGAAGCCGACCGCCTGCTGGGTCCGGACCGTATCCGTAAGGGTGACGCCGTGATCGCGATGGCATCGTCCGGTCTTCACTCGAACGGGTACTCGCTCGTGCGCCACGTGGTCTTCGACCGGGCCGGCTGGACCCTGGACCGCCAGGTCGAGGAGTTCGGCAGGACGCTCGGCGAGGAGCTCCTGGAGCCCACCAGGATCTACTCCCTGGACTGTCTGGCGCTGACCCGCACGACCGAGGTGCACGGCTTCAGCCACGTCACCGGCGGCGGTCTGGCCAACAACCTGGCCCGGGTGATCCCGGACGGGCTGCACGCCACGGTCGACCGTGCCACCTGGGCGCCCGGCGCCGTCTTCGACCTGGTCGGCAAGGCCGGGCAGGTCGAGCAGCTGGAGCTGGAGAAGACGCTCAACATGGGCGTCGGAATGATCGCGATCGTCCCGGCCGATTCGGTGGACGCGGCTCTGACGACGCTGGCCGACCGGGGTGTCGACTCCTGGGTCGCCGGTGAGATCACCGAGCGCGGCGACCACGCCACGGGCGCCGAGCTGACCGGCAGCTACGCACGGTAGGACGCCATGACCGCCGGTCCGGCACACCACCGGACCAGCGACGGTCGGCGCCGCTCGCCGGAACGATTGCGGGACGCTCCGCCTCTCCGTACCGGGACAGCACAGAACCCGGTCCGGGCGGGCCCGGACCGGGTTGATGTGTCAGCGCGAGGTCAAGCGCCGCGGCGCTGTGACGACGGACCGGACTGGTCGTCCTCGTCCGCGTCCTCGTCGTCGTTGTACTGATCCGCGTACTGTGCGTACGGGTCATCTTCCTCGTCGTCGTCCTCGAACGGCTCGGCGTTCGGTGGTTGACTCGAAGGTGATGCGCCCAGCTCATTGGCCAGACGCGACAGGTCTGTCCCGCCGCTGCTGTACTTCAGCTGACGGGCGACCTTGGTCTGCTTGGCCTTTGCCCGGCCGCGCCCCATGGCTCGACCCCCTCGGTGACGGGGCTCGACGGCCCCAGAGTCTTGACACGCGTTCATGTTTCAGGACGGACTCTCGGCAGAGAGACCGCGCCCGTGGCTTTAACGGTACCTGCTTCCTCGGCCATACGGTACGCCGCCCGCATCACGCGCCTGCTCGCAGGACCGCAGAGGAGCCCGTCCTCACTGGTCAAGCCCGATTTTAACCTCTTGTGGACGGCCGACCCGCCGACCGGAGTGAGTCTTGTCTCCCTCCGGCCCGCCGGCCGCCCCCGCCCGGTGAGGGGCGCCTCCGTCACCGGGCCTTACGCACAGCCCGGTGACGGAGGCTCGACACCGTTGTGACGTGTCAGCGACGGCGGGCGTCGGCCATTCGCTGCTCGGCGATCCGGTCGGCCGCCGCAGCCGGCGGAATCCCGTCCGCCTTCGCACGTGCGAATATGGCCAGCGTGGTGTCGAAGATCTTCGTGGCTTTTGCCTTGCACCGGTCGAAGTCGAAACCGTGGAGCTCGTCGGCGACCTGGATCACGCCACCGGCGTTCACCACGTAGTCCGGTGCGTACAGAACCGATCGGTCGGCGAGGTCCTTCTCGACGCCCGGGTGCGCGAGCTGGTTGTTGGCCGCGCCGCACACCACCTTGGCGGTGAGCACGGGCACGCTCTCGTCGTTCAGAGCGCCGCCGAGCGCACACGGGGCGTAGATGTCGAGCCCCTCGGTCCGGATCAGCGCGTCCGTGTCCACGGCCACGGAGACCTCGGGGTGCAGGTCGGTGATCCGGCGCACGGACTCCTCGCGCACATCCGTCACGACGACCTCGGCGCCGTCGCTCAGCAGGTGCTCGACCAGATGGCGGCCGACCTTGCCCACCCCCGCGACACCGACCTTGCGGCCACGCAGTGTGGGATCGCCCCACAGATGCTGTGCGGAGGCCCGCATGCCCTGGAAGACGCCGAACGCGGTGAGGACGGAGGAGTCGCCCGCGCCGCCGTTCTCGGGGGAGCGGCCGGTGGTCCAGCGGCACTCCCGGGCGACGACGTCCATGTCGGCCACATACGTGCCGACATCACACGCGGTCACGTAGCGCCCGCCGAGCGAGGCCACGAACCGTCCGTAGGCCAGGAGCAGTTCCTCGGACTTGATCCGGTCCGGATCGCCGATGATGACGGCCTTGCCGCCGCCGTGGTCGAGCCCGGCCATGGCGTTCTTGTACGACATGCCGCGCGACAGGTTCAGCGCGTCCGCCACGGCCTCCTCCTCGGAGGCGTACGGATAGAAGCGGGTCCCGCCGAGGGCGGGGCCCAGGGCGGTGGAGTGGAGGGCGATGACGGCCTTGAGGCCGCTGGCAGGGTCCTGGCAGATCACGACTTGCTCGTGGCCCCCCTGATCCGAGTGGAACAGGGTGCGCAGCACGTCGACAGGTACGCCGGTCACATCGGTCACTGTGGTGACTCCCAAGTACGAAGCGGCGGAAGACCCTCCTGAAGGTGGGGAGGGTCCCGGACGGACCGGCTCCGGCCGGTCCGACTGGGCAAGAGCGTAAGTCCTCGTGACACGTAGATCTGTTCCCCTCCCCGGGATCACCCCCCTGTGGAGTACGGGCGTGACACGATTTACCGCATGTCGGTGGTGTCTTCGGTGCTCGTCCCTTATGCGTCCTACCTGCGGGTGTACGAACCGCTCGCCGCCTTCCGCGAACCCGAGCGGGGTCACTGGACGCGCTACGCGCAGCGCGCGGACCTCCCCACGGCCCAGGACGAACTGCGCCGCTCGCTGGCTGACTTGGTTCCCACCCCTCCGGTGGCGGTGCCTGTGCACGAGAGCGGGGACGCCTTCGTCGCGTTGCTCGACGGGGTGGTCTGCGTCTGCCCGTGGAGGACCCGGATGCGGGGCTGGCTGGCAATGAGCGAACTGGGGGGTCTGTTTCCGGCCACCGTGCTGGACGCGGTGCTGCCCCCGGTCGTCCGGGGCCAGGCGGCGGCGGACCACGAGCGGTGGGCGGAGCGGAACCCGGACGCCCGTCCCTGGATCCGGACCACGGTGTGGCACGTGCCGGTGCGCTGGTTCGTCCTGTTCGACGACGAGGAGCGGGAGTACGTGACCGGAGGGGCCGCGGGCGACGGCCGGCTGCTGCGCTACCGGACCCCGATGGTGCAGGCACGGCGCCGGCTGGCGAGGGCTCTGCGGACACTGCGGGAGACCGTGGACGAAGGGCCGCTGACCGAGGGGCTGGTGGAGGTGGGGCGCTGGCTGGAGGAGTTCCATCCGCGCGCCATGGTCGAGCTGGACTACGGCGGCCTGGTCCACGCCCTGAGTGGCGAGCAGCTCGCCGCGGACCGGTCGGCCGCGGATGTGGCCGAGGGCATCGCGGCGCTGCGCTCCGGGGACAGCGATGCGGCGGGTGTCGCCTACGGGCGCCTCGCCGACCGCTGGCGAGCGGTACGCGACCTACAATCCTCCAACTAGCCCGAAGCGGTGTGAATTGGAACGCACCGTCGCATAGAGGCGCTATCGGCAGGGAATAGACATCCTGTGAGGTGTCCGACATCCGTGGACGCCGAGGGAGCCCGGCGGAGGTGAACGGAGATGTCCTGAGGGGAACTGACGGGCAGTGAACCCGCGCCGGGTGTGACGCGTGCGACAGGTGAGGCAGGGAGCCGTTCGTGAGGCCCGGGACCTACGTCCCGAACCGGGCCTTTGCCTCAAGCGTGACGGATAGCACTAACGGGGCCCTTGCGCCCTTCCCTACTCCTCATGCCAAAATAGGACAAGGAGTCCGGGGAGGACTCTGTCCGCCCAACTATGGGTGGAATGCTCAGCATTGCACGCTATGGGGGGTCTGACGACTTCTGACGACTCCTGGTTGTCCTGTGACTGATCGTTACTGGGGCGTGACTGTCCGCTATGGCATGGTCCATCGGCTTCCGTCGCTGATGAACACCTGGGAGGGCAATTCCATCGGTTTGGCCGACGTGGCTGGACGGATGGTGTAGTTGTAGTGCCGAGGACAAGCCGTTCGTCCTATAACCGACTCGGCCCGCGTCCGCCATTTCGGGCAACGCGGGTCAAGGTGCAGAATTTAGAGGAAAGAACCGAGAAGGTTCGGTTCTCCCGAGGAGGCCGCTCATGACCGCTCGCACCCCTGATGCCGAGCCGCTGCTGACCCCGGCTGAGGTTGCCACGATGTTCCGCGTGGACCCGAAGACGGTCACCCGTTGGGCAAAGGCTGGCAAGCTCACGTCCATCCGCACGCTCGGTGGGCATCGCCGGTACCGCGAGGCAGAGGTCCGCGCACTGCTTGCGGGTATTCCGCAGCAGCGCAGCGAGGCCTGACACACCCCTGTCGCCGCAGCCACAACAGGGCGCTGGAGGGTCCCCCAACCCCCGGTGTCCCACTCATAGCTCCACACGACGGGTGCCCGCCCCAACGGGCGCCATGCCTGTGACATGCGGGTACGTCGTTCGATCGCGCTGGACTCCGCCGGGTCCAGCGCGATCTTTTTGTGTCCGGGGAGGTGGGGAGGCGTCCCGGGACGGAGCCCGGGGCCTGCGGAGAGGTGCCCGAAGGGTGCCCGAACCGTCCGAGCGGGCGCCCGAACCTGCCGACGGGTCGGTTTGCGAGGAGGCCGCGTGCGACTGTGGGCGGGGCTGTTCGGGACTGTTCGCCCGGGTCCCGGGCGTCGTGGGGCAGCTCGGGTGGAACGGTCCGGGATGTGCTTCCGGGGCAGTGCAATTGCACATATTAAATTCGCCAGTTGTAGGAAGTGCGTAAAGTACCCACTCCGAAAAACTGATTCGGTGACTCCCGTCACACCGGCGTGGTCTTGCCAACTACGAGCCTGCCACTGTGCGAGGGCGCTCGGCTGCGGCAGATGGTCATGTCGTGGGAGGACTTTCGTCCTCGGGGTGACCTCTGGGGCGGTCCCTGGCGAGGCCCGTGCGGTCGTCCGCGCCGGCGGCGTCGCCGTCCGTCGGGGGCCGGGCCGCGACGGACGCCGCCCCGGCTCCCCTCGCGGCGCCGTCGGGGGCTGCCTCCGGAGCTGACGGCAGCTCGGCCGCGTTGCCGGGCTCCTGGGGCGCGTACGGCGCCTGTGGGGCCGTCAGGGGCTCCATGGCGAGCCGCAGCAGGCGGTAGCAGATCGGACAGTGCCGGGTGAGGTGGCGGTAGCCGGAAGCGGCCGCCAGATGGGCGCGCAGCAGCGCGCGGGTCTCGTGCCTTTCCGTGGGCGCAGACATGCGTGCGGCCTCCCGGTGGACCCGGCCGCCCCGTCGAGGGAAACAGGGGCGGACTCCGTCCTACGGAGTTACCCGCGACAGGGGGCGGCGTCAAGACGCACGAAAGCCCGGATCCAGGGGATCCGGGCTTTCGTCTACTGCGGTCCTGACGGGATTTGAACCCGCGGCCTCCACCTTGACAGGGTGGCGAGCACTCCAAACT
>NZ_JBHWZS010000219.1:0-14370 GCF_042728155.1 Streptomyces sp. NPDC060209 | reverse complement strand
TTCCATGCGCGCCCTGCGCCGCGACCCGTGCCGGCTGTTCGGCCCGTCGTCATGCCACCGAAATTTCGTCCTAACCGTTGACGCGCCCGTTGCTGCTCCTTACTTTGACCCAGCAAGCGCTTTCTAAAACGATTCAATGCGAACGGTGGGGGCGAGCTATGTCTCGGAACAACGGCATGGACAGGCGGCAGCTGCTGAAGCTGGCAGGCCTCTCGGCGGCCGGTCTCGGGCTTACCGCGGCCGGCTGCGGCTCGGGCGGCAGCGGTTCCGGTGGTCCGGTCACCATCCGGCACTCGTGGTGGGGCGCGGACGACCGCGCCAAGAAGATCCAGCAGTGCGTCGGCCTCTTCGAGAAGAAGCACCCGAAGATCAAGGTGAAGACGGACTTCCAGCAGTACGCGGACTTCTGGAAGAAGTTCAACACGCAGGCGGCCGGCGGCAACCCCCCGGACGTCATCCAGAACGCCGTGACCTTCCTGCGCAAGTACGAGGCGAAGAACGTCCTCCTCGACCTCAGCCCCCAGGTGGAGAAGGGCAACCTCGACCTCGGCGGCTTCCGCTCCGGGCTGGAGAAGTTCGCCGAGATCGACGGCAAGCTGCTCGGCGTGCCGGTCGGCAGCAACTCGATGGCCCTGGTCATCGACGAGAAGGTGTACGAGAAGGCGGGCATCGCACCGGAGATCGGCTGGACGTGGGACGACTGGCTGGCCGGTCTGCAGAAGATCAAGAGCGGCCAGAAGATCGCCGGTGACGCCGGTCCGCACGGCGTGATGTACCTGTACGACCTGATCCTCCGCCAGAACGGCAAGGCATTCTTCACCGAGGACGGCATGGGCTTCGGCGAGGCCGAGCTGCTGCCGTACTGGACCGAGGCCCTCGAGCGGGTCAAGTCGGGGCTCTACGCCGACCCCAACAAGGTCGAGCAGATCAAGCCCGCGTCGGCCACCGCCAAGGGCCTGTCCGCAGGCGAGTTCACCTGGGACAACTTCTCGGTCCGCTACAGCGCGGAGGGCAAGAGCAGTTACGGCCTCGCGCCCATCCCGAGCACCGACGGCAAGAAGACCGGTCAGTACCTGGGGTCGCTGATGCTGAGCGGCTCGGCACGCACCAAGCACCCCGCAGAGGTGGCCACCTTCATCAGTTTCATGACCCACGACCCCGAGGTCGCCCGGATCATGGGTTACGACCGCGGCGTGCCCGCCACCACCGCGCAGTTCGAGGCCTACCAGCCCTCCGACGCCCCGAGCAAGGCCATCGGCGCGTACGAGACCGCGATCGCCGACGCGGGCGTCCTGGAGCCCATCACCCCGCACCCGGCGGGCGCGGACGTCATCGAGGCGGCCTTCCTGCGCATCGGGGCCGACCTGTCCCTCGGTAAGACCTCGCCGAAGGACTCCGTGAAGCAGTTCTTCTCAGAGGCGAAGACCGCCCTCGCCTCGAACTGAGAGGACCGTGGTGACTCACATCCACACCTCCCCGGGCGTGCTCGCCGACGGGGACGACCGTTCCGTCGCCAAGAGGAACGGTCCCGGAGGAAACGCGCCACCCGCCGTCGCGAAGCGGCGGGACCGCGGCGAGAACCTGGCCGGCTATCTCTTCATGTCGCCCTGGATCGCGGGCTTCCTGTTCCTGATCGCCGGGCCGATGGTGTTCTCGCTGTACCTGTCGTTCACCGAGTACAACCTGTTCGAGGCGCCACGCTGGATCGGCCTCCAGAACTTCACCGACATGTTCGCGGACCCCCGCTGGCGCCAGTCGGTCAAGGTCACCTCCTGGTACGTGCTGATCGGCACCCCGATCAAGCTGGCCGCGGCACTCGCCGTCGCCATGCTGCTCGCGCAGAAGCGGTGGGGCCAGTCCTTCTACCGTGCGGCCTTCTACGCCCCGTCCCTCATCGGGGCGAGCGTCTCGGCGGCCATCGTCTGGCGCGCGCTGTTCTCGGACGACGCGATCGTCGACCGTACGCAGAAGGTGTTCGGCGTCGAGGTCGGCGGCTGGATCGGCGACCCCGCGATGATCATCTACGCGCTGATCGCCCTCACCGTCTGGCAGTTCGGCGCGCCGATGGTCATCTTCCTGGCCGGCCTCAAGCAGGTCCCGCGCGAACTGTACGAGGCGGCCGAGGTGGACGGGGCCGGCCCCTGGCGCAGGTTCTTCCACATCACCCTGCCGATGATCTCGCCGGTCCTGTTCTTCAACGTCCTGCTGGAGACCATCCACTCGTTCCAGATCTTCGGCTCGGCCTACATCGTCAGCAACGGCAGCTGCGGACCGGCCGACGCGACGCTCGTCTACACCTGTTACCTGTACGAACAAGGCTTCGTGAACAGCCGCATGGGATTCGCCTCGGCCATGGGATGGCTGCTGCTGGTCGCGGTCGGCCTGGTCACCGCCGTGCTGTTCTGGTCCCAGAAGCGCTGGGTGCACTATGAGGAGGGCGGCCGATGAGTCTCCTGGCAGCAGCCGTACGGCGCCGGGGACCCGGCGCACTCGCCTGGCACCTCGGTGCGCTCGTCATCCTCGCCGTGGTCCTCTATCCGGTGGTGTGGACGATCGGGGCCTCGTTCAAGCCCAGCTCCGAGATCATCGGCGCCCTGGACCTGTTCCCCGCCGACCCGATCGGCGACAACTACGCCCGGCTCACCGAGGGCATCGCCGACATCCCGATCTCGACGTTCTTCCTGAACTCGGCCTACATAGCCGTCGGTTCCGTGATCGGCGTGGTGCTGTCCTGCTCGCTGACCGCCTACGCCTTCGCGAAGGTACGGTTCGCCGGCCGCAACATCATGTTCGCCATCATGATCGGCACCCTCCTGCTGCCGTACCACGTACTGATCATCCCGCAGTACGTCCTCTTCCAGAAGCTGGAGCTGATCAACACCTTCACTCCGCTGCTGATCGGCAAATACCTGGCCACCGACGCCTTCTTCGTCTTCCTGATGGTGCAGTTCATGCGCGGCCTGCCCAAGGAGCTCGACGAGGCGGCGCGGCTGGACGGCTGCGGGCACCTGAGGACCTACTGGTCCATCGTCATGCCGCTCTGCCGGCCGGCGCTCGTCACCAGTGCGATCTTCACGTTCATCAACGCCTGGAACGACTTCATGGGCCCCCTGCTGTACCTCAACGAGCCGGACAAGTACACCGTCTCCATGGGGCTGAAGATGTTCATCGACCAGGACGCGGTGGCGGACTACGGCGGCATGATCGCCATGTCGCTGGTGGCCCTGCTGCCGGTGCTGGCCTTCTTCGTGGCGTTCCAGCGGTACCTGATCGACGGAATGGCCACCTCGGGCCTGAAGGGCTGACGCACCGTGGCGACGAAGACCCGCACCCCGGCCAGGCGTTCGCGCGTCATGGACCGCTTCGCCCTGTTCTCCGAATGCCTGCTCGTCGGCGTGTGGATCGCCGTCGCCGCGGTGCCCCTGTTCACGTTCCCCGCGGCCTTCGCCGCGGGGACCCGGCACCTGCGCCGCTACCTCGCCGGTGAGCACGGCGGCCTGCGCGAGTTCGCGGGCGACGCCCGGGCCGCCGCACGCGGCGGATGGGTCGTGGGTGCGGCCGTATGGGCTGCCGCGGCCCTCCTCTGGCTCGACCTGGAGGCCGTCCGGGCGGGACTGCCCGGCGGACCGTTCGTGGGCGCCGTCGGCGTCCTCGCCATGATCGGTCTCCTGGTCGCCGTCGTGCGCGCGGCCTCGTGCTGGGAGCCCGGCGCCCTCTGGCGCACACTCCTGGCCGAGGCCGGCCGGAACACGGTCCGGGATCCGGCCGGCTCCCTCCTGCTCGTCTGCGGGATGGCCGTCGTCGTGCTGTCCGGCGCCCTGGTGCTGCCGCTGGCCGTCCCCGTCGTCGGGGCCGTCGCCGCCGCGGCCACCGCGGTGCGGGCGCGCCGGCTCTCCCGCTGATCTCTCAGACCCCTCCCTGTTCGTTCCCTGTCCCGAATCCCGCACGGAGAGAGGCACAACCATGTCCAGGATGCCCCGGAGAACGCTCCTGAAGGCCGCGGCAGCGGCCGGCGCGGCCGCACAGTTCAGCTGGTCCCTCGGCGCCACACCCGCGTCGGCGGCGACCCGGAACGCGGAGCGGACCGACGAACCCGTCGCCCTTACCTGGCTGGAGTCGGGCGGGCTCGGCGCGGCCCCCGGCTCCACGCTCGGCGTGCCGTGGCCCAAGGGGCAGTACACCAAGGACCAGACGTTCGCGCTGTCCACGGAGGACGGCAAGGACGTCCCGGTCCAGACCTGGCCGATCGGCTACTGGCCGGACGGCTCGCTCAAGTGGACCGCGCACGCCGTGGGTCCCGAGGCCACCGCCAAGAAGTTCTCCCTCGCCGCCGGCGCCCCTGCGGCCCCGTCGAAGAAGGTCACGGCGGTCCGCAAGGGCGGCACCATCACCGTCTCCACCGGGGTCATCACGGCCAGGCTCGGGACGAACGGTTCCGCCCTCGTCAAGACCGTCACACGCGGCTCCACCGAGATAGCCCGCGACGGCCGGCTCGTCCTCGTGCGCCAGGGCGAGATCGAGGACGGCGACCAGGGCGGCGAGAAGTACGAACGCTTCGAGAGCGTCATCGAAGAGGCCGCGGTCGAACAGGACGGGCCGGTCCGGGCCGTCGTCCGCATCGACGGCAAGCACCGCAAGGGCTCACGGTCCTGGATGCCGTTCTCCGTACGCCTCTACTTCTACGCCGGCGCCGATTCCTTCCGGATGGTGCACACCATCACCTACGACGGCACCATCGAGCCGGGCAAGGCGAGCGGCGACTTCGTCCGGGGCCTGGGCGTCCGCTTCACCGTGCCCATGCGTGACGCGGCCTACGACCGCCACATCCGTATCGGCGGCGACGGCACCGGGCTGCTGCGCGAAGCCGTGAAGGGCATCACCGGACTGCGCCGCGACCCCGGGGCGGCCGTGCGCGAGGCGCAGTTCGCGGGCCAGAAGCTCCCCGACCCCGCCACCTGGGACCAGCGGGTCACCATCCGGCTCCAGTACATCCCCGAATGGGGCGACTACACCCTCTCCCAGCTGTCCGCCGACGGCTTCGGCCTGCGCAAACGCACGAAGAAGGGGCACGGCTGGATCGGCGCGGGCGGCGGCAGGAGGGCCTCAGGATTCGGATACGTCGGGGGCCCCAGCGGCGGGTTCTCCTTCGGGCTGCGCGACTTCTGGGAGAAGCACCCCGCGCAGCTCGACATCCGTGACGCGCACACCGACGAGGCCGAGGTCACCCTCTGGCTCTGGTCGCCCGAAGCCCAGCCCATGGACCTGCGCTTCTACCACGACGGCATGGAACAGGACACCTACGCCGAACAGCTCGAAGGCCTCAACATCACGTACGAGGACTACGAGCCCGGCTTCGGCACCCCGTACGGCATCGCGAGGACCAGCGAACTCCTCTTCTGGGCAAACGAAACCACCCCCGCGCCCGAGACGCTCGCCCAGCAGGTCGACGCCGTACGCACACCGCCCCAGCTCGCCGCCCCGCCCAAGCAGCTCGTCAAGGCGAAGGTCTTCGGCGGCCTGTTCGCGGAACCCGACCGCTCCACCGCAGCGAAGTCGAAGATCGAGGACCACCTGGACTTCCTCTTCACGTACTACAAGGACCAGGTGGAGATGCGCCGTTGGTACGGCTTCTGGGACTACGGCGACATCATGCACAGCTACGACCCGACCCGCCACCAGTGGTGCTACGACGTCGGCGGCTACGCCTGGGACAACTCCGAACTCTCGCCCGACCTCTGGCTCTGGTACGCCTACATGCGCTCAGGCCGCGCCGACATCTACCGCTTCGCCGAGGCGATGACCCGGCACACCGGCGAGGTCGACGTCTACCACCTCGGCAAGTGGGCGGGGCTCGGCACCCGCCACGGCGTACAGCACTACGCCGACAGCGCCAAGCAGCAGCGCATCGCCAACACCACCTACCGGCGCATGTTCTACTTCCTCACCGCCGACGAACGGGTCGGCGACCTCATGCACGCCAACGTCGACTCCGACGAGACCTTCCTGGCCCTCGACCCCATCCGAAAGATCCGCACCGAGCCCTACACCCCGGACCGCCACGCGCTGTCCATCGGCTTCGGCACCGACTGGAGCGGCCTCGTCTCCGCCTGGCTCACCGAGTGGGAACGGCGCGGACCCAAGTGGGAGAAGGCCAGGGACCGCGTCCTGTCCACCATGGAGACCATCGCCGCACAGCCCAACGGCTTCGTGCAGGGCGTCGGCTTCTACGACCTGGACACCGGGAAGTTCGCGATAGCCGAGAAGCCCGCGGTCGGAGTCTCGCACCTGTCGGCCATGTTCGGCCTGGTCGAGCTCAACGCCGAACTCATCGACATGATCGACATGCCGGCGTTCGAGGCCGCCTGGATCGACTACTGCCGCTACTTCAACGCCACCAAGGCCGAACAGACCGCCCGCTACGGCAGCAACTTCGGCACCCTGCTGCTGTTCCAGGGCCACTCGCGCCAGGACGCCTACGCCGCCGTACGGACCGGCGACGTCACGCTGGCCACCCGGGCGTGGAAGCAGTTCTACAGCAGCGCCGACACGTGGGACTACAAGGAGAGCACCGACTGGAGCACCAAGAAGATCGAAGGGCCGACCGGGCCCGTACAGGGCAGTGAAGCGGCCTGGGCGAGCACCAACACCACCGCCCTCTACGGCCTGGCGGCCATCCAGAACCTCGCGCTCGTCGGCGACAGGATGCCATAGGCCACCTCGTCCGGATCATGCCGGGCTCGCGTGCCCCGGTGCGCGCATCTGCACGCACCGGGCCCCGCTCCCTGATCCGGCCTGATCCGACGAAAGGCCCTAACGCATCCGGCCGAAGCTCTCCCGCACCCGGCGCGCGTCGCGCAGCCGCTGCTCGTAGGTCGCACCGACCGCGAGCAGCAGCAGCCCGGCGAGCGCCGGGGGCGCCCAGCGCGGGAGCGCGTCGAAGACCTGGACCACATGCGGGGCCAGCTCGTGCAGCCCGTCCAGCGCCAGGACCGAACCGCCCAGGACCAGGGGCGCCTGCAGCCGCAGGCGGGCACCCACCAGTGTGACCACCAGAGCCGCGACCCCCAGCAGCAGAGGCCGCAGCCAGTGCGGATCACCCCAGGCCACCACGAGACTCGGCACCATCGTCATGGACAGGGCCGGACCGTACGCCACCCACGAGGACGTGGCCGGATCCCTGCGACGGCGCACATGGCCCACCGCGAACGCCGCCACGGACACGGGCAGCGTGTACGCCTCGGGGTCCGTCACCCCCGAAGCCGCCAGCCGCACCCACGCCGCCGCCACGAACAGCGCGGCCGCCGGATACCCCGCCACGCGTCGGCGCTCCGGCCGCAGCGCCGTGGCCGCGGCCAGCACCCCGCACAACCCCAGCACCAGCGCCAGGAACGGCGCGTCCGTCACCGCGAGACCCACGGCGACCACCGCGGCGAACGCCCCCGCGAGCTCCACCGAGGCCGACACCACTGGCCCCCGCAGCCGCGCCCCGAGCAGCACCGTCGCCGCCGTCACGACCAGGACCAGCGGGGCCGTGTGGGGGGCGCTCCACCCCAGCGACGCCCCCACGGCCCCGGCGACGGCGACCGCGCACAGGACCGAGGCGCAGGCGAGCACCGACCGCACCGCGGGCACACGGGCGCCGGCCGCGGAGGCGGCGAACACCAGCATCAGCGTGCCGGACACGGCGTACGTCGCCGGCTCGGCGGCCAGTCCCAGCAGTCCCACGCTCATGGCCCCCACCAGCGCGCACACCAGGCAGGTCACCGCGACGGCGTCGGCGGCGCGACGCACGACGAGGGCCAGCAGCACCGCGACCAGCAGAAGTTCCACGCCCACGGCCACCGCGTACGGCGCATCCGCCACCGCGAGCAGGGCCGGCACCGCACCCCAGCCCAGAACCGCCGCGCCGGCCGCGGCCGCGACGCGCCATCCCCTCTCCGGGAGGGCCTGCGGCCACCTGACGCGGAGCGAGGCCGACAGGCCCGCCGCCGCCACCAGCACCACCGGGGACGAAGCCGACTCCGACCACGGCACCGCGAGCCCTACCGCACCCCGGAAACCTTCCGGTGCCCCGGACCACACCCCCGCCGTCACGGACGCCGGCCCCAGCAGCGCCGCGGCCACCACGGGTGCCGCCCACAGCACCGCGCCCGCCACGACCGAGGCCGACGCGCCCAGGACCCCCCACATGACCGGCCGGGGGACGGGGAACCGAAGCACGGCCGACAGGGCCGCACCGCACAGCAGATACACCAGGACCGCCCAGTGCCACGGCAGCCCCGCACCCGGCACGCCGCCCACCGCGGCAACCGCCGCGAGGCCCCCCACGACGCTCCCGAGGACGGCTGTCGTCCCGGGCGCGCGCCAGGACCCGGCCACCGCCACCACGGCCCCGGCCAGCAGCAGAGCGCCCGGCCCCACGGCCCCGGACACGCCGTCGGCCGACACGGACAGCCCCAGCCCCAGCGCCAGCGAGATCAGTCCCGTCAGCGCCGCCCCGGCGCACGCCGTGACACGTACCGCGAGCCCCCGGCCCCACGTCGCCACCGCGACATCGGCCGCCGCCGTCACCAGGAGCGCCCATCCGAAGCCGGTCGCGGACGCCCCCGCGGCCCAGGCGGTGAACACCAGTGGCAGCTGCCCCGCCACCACGGCCGCCGGCAACGGCGTCCGCAGCCGGCCGAGGAGCAGCCCGTACAGGGTCCACACCGCCACCAGTACCGCCGACGCGACCGCCGAGAACGCGAGCCCGTCCGTGCCCGGCGCCGCGACCGCGTGCAGCGCGACCGCGTCCAGCACCGTCAGTACCAGGGCCAGGACGGCCACCGCCTCCGCCGTCGAGGGGAGCGAGCGGCGCAGCAGCAGTGCGGGCGCCACCAGCGCACCCGCCGTCACCACCGCCAGCACCGCCGAACGGCCCGCGATGCCCATCTCGCCCCAGCTGAAGAGGGTGAAGGCGATCGCCGCGACCGTGAGCAGCAGACCACCGAGCACCAGCAGCACGTTCTGCGTGCCGTGCGCGGACGAGGGTGCCCGTGAGGGCGGAGCGTAGGGCCGGGGGACCGGTGCCGGAAGAGGCGACGGGGCGACCGGCGCACGCAGCACGCTCAGCAGCCAGGCGCGACGGTTCAGCAACTGCGCCCGGCGGGCGTCCAGCCGGGCCAGTTCATGATCGAGGAGGGCCAATTCCTCGGCGGGCGGCGGCACATGTCTCATGTACCGGAGTGTGGCGGCGGCCACATCCGCGTGCATGGGCTCACATACTCAGTTCCGCCACTGAGTAGGAGTTTGAACCCAAGGCTCCGAGCCCTGTATGGTTCAACCCGTTCCCGGGCGATTAGCTCAGTGGGAGAGCGCTTCGTTCACACCGAAGAGGTCACTGGTTCGAACCCAGTATCGCCCACCCGGGAAGAGCCGGTCCGTCAGTGTCATCGACGGACCGGCTTTCGCGTGCCCCGGTCCGGATCAGGCCGCCGCAGGAAGCTCCGGACGCAGCGGCCACGCCGGATCCACCGCCTCCGGCGCACCGTTCTTCTCGAACCACGCCTGCAGCCCGCGCGCCTGGGCCGCGTGCCACACCGCCTGCAGCGAGTGCACCTCCGCCGGTGACAGCCGCTCCAGCCGGGCGGAGAACCGCCGCCCCACCGCCCGCACCAGCTCGAGCGACGCCGCCGCGTCGGCCGCCGCGTCGTGCGCGCCGTCCAGCGTCACCCCGTAGAGCTCGCACAGGTCCGTCAGGGTGCGACGGCCCTTGCGGTAGCGGTCCAGATGCTTGTCCAGCACCCGCGGATCCAGCACGCACAGCGGTTTGGTCCCCAGGTAGCCGGCCAGCGACGACGCCCGGTGGCGCCTCAGTTCCCGGTCCAGCAGCGTCAGATCGAACGGCGCGTTCATCACGACCAGCGGCCGTCCCGTCGCGCACTGCTCCGCCAGCGCCCGGGCTATCTCCTCGACGACCGGCGCGGGCCAGCGGCCGTTGCGCTGCAGATGGTCGTCGGTCAGACCGTGGATCTCGGTGGCGCCGGGCGGCACCGGAATCCCCGGATTCACCAGCCAGCGGGTGACGCGGAGTCGTCCGCCCGCCGCGTCCTGGACGACGAGGGCGGCCGAAACGATCCGGTCCTCCTCGACGTCCACGCCTGTCGTCTCGGTGTCAAAAGCCGCCAGCGGCCCCTCGAACCAATGCGTCATCCCCGAACTCCTCGCGCCTGCTCGGCAGATGGCGGGATTCCTCTGCCCGGTTCGGTGATACCCGCACCCTATGCCTGATACGCCGTTTACGGCCCGGCTCCTGCGGTGACAACACAAGGGACGGGCAAGGAAATTGGCCGGCCCGCCAGCGGAGACCGGGCAACCGGTCGGCACAGCCCGGAAGGCACGGAGCCATGGCGCTCGCGCAGCCGAACCCAGGGAGTCCCGCCCGCACCGAGGACCACGGGGGAAAGCCGCCGCAGCAGCGGAACACACCACCGCTGCGCGGCACACTCGCCACCACCGCCTGCATGGAGACCCTCCAGGTGGGCTACCTCCACGCGGTAGCAGCCGCGGCGGGCTGCTCACTCTCGCAGCCCTTTCCCGACAACGGCATCGACTGGCACGTCAGCCACGGCGCCCCCGACCACACCGTCGACGACGAAGTGACCATCAAGGTGCAGCTCAAATGCACCTACCAGATCCCCCCGCACCCACCCGGAGCCACGTTCTCCTTCACCCTCGACAACGCCCATCTGGTGAAGCTCGCGCGCAGCCCCGTGTCGGTGCACAAGATCCTGGTCGTGATGCTCGTGCCCCGCAGCCAGGACGACTGGCTGCGGGCCGGACACGACCGGCTGGACCTGCGGCACTGCTGTTACTGGACGAACCTGGCGGGCCACCCGGTGACGGGCCGTCACCGGACCACCGTGCGGATCCCGACCTCGCGGATCTTCGACGACCGAGCACTCTGCGACATCATGGCCCGAGTCGGGGCGGGAGGGAGACCCTGATGCACCGGTCGATGGACGAGCCCACCGGAGGGACGGTCCCGGCGGGCAGCCGCGCACACCCGTACGCCGTCGGCCCGGACCCCGGGCCGGCACCCGACCCCGCCCGCGTCGATCCCGCCGTTCTCGGAGCCCTGCTGCGGCGCCACGGCTGGCACCGGCGCGGAGGCGCGCAGGGCCGCTACAGCCGCTGGGCCCCGCCCGGCCCCGCCACCGCCGGGACCAGCCTGCTCGTGCCGGACACCATCGCCTTCCCCGACAGCGAGGACCTGCTCGCCGAGGCCGTCACCGCGCTCACCCGCAGCGCCGCCCCCTCGGCCCGCGACATCCTGGTCGCCCTCACCGTGCCCAGCGACGAGATCCGCTGGTGGCGTGACGTCCCCGAAGGCGCCCCGGGAGCCGCCGACTGGACCGGCAGCGACCAGCTGCGCACGGCGGCCCGGCAGATCCTCCTCGCCGGATCCCTCGCCGTACGCGGCCGGGCCGGCTACCACGGCGCCCGGCACCGCAGGAAGGCCCGGAGCGCCCTGGACGGCACCCTCGTCGGACCCACGGCCGACGGCCGCGGCCTCACCGCGTTCGTTCCCGTCACCGCGGGACGAGCCGTCGTCGTACAGCTCTACGCTGCGCTGCACGCGGCCCGGGAAGCCGTCGACTACCAGCGGGCGACCGGCGGGATGGAGGCATTCGACGCCGCCGTCGCCGCCGGCGTCAGCAGGGAACTGACCGAAGCGGTGGTCGCCCTCGTCCGGGGGGCGGAAGGCACCAGGATCACCCTGGCCTGGGCGCCCGCCGCCGGAATCCCCGAAGGCTGCCCGGCCGGCCCCGAGCCCGTCGAATTCTCCCCGGGCGACCTGCCCGCCCTCCGGCTGGCGGGAGTGCGCTACCTGCAGGACGAACCCGCCGTTCCCGTACGGATCACCGGAGCCGTCGTACGGCTTCGCCGCTCCGGGCCGCGCGGTCCCGGCGTCGTACGGCTGCGGGTGCTGGCCGGAGCGGAGATCGCGCACGTACGGATCGAGCTCGACGAGGAGGCCTACCGGATCGCGGGCCACGCCCACCTCGTCGGACTCCCGCTGAGGGTGGAGGGCAGGCTGGAGAACAGGGGCGGATTCCGGCGGCTCACCGGTGCCTCGCAGGTCGCGCCGGTCCAGGTGGACGAGGCGGAGCGGGACCGGCTGATGAAGTCGCTCCACGAGAACGTCGACTTCTTCGAGGAGGCCTGTACGGGGGAGGAAGGGTAGCCGCGGTATCCCTTTCGCGTCGAGGCCCCCCGGCTCGGTACGATTCCTCTTGCGCGCGCAAGAGGAAAGCGACGCACCCCCTCAGTCAGGAGAGACCGGTGTCAGACGTCCGTGTGATCATCCAACGCGATTCCGAGCGGGAAGAGCACGTGGTGACGACGGGAACGACGGCCGCCGAGCTCTTCCCCGGGCAGCGCACCGTCGTCGCCGCGCGGGTCGAGGGCGAGCTCCGGGACCTCGCGTACGAGCTCAAGGACGGAGAGGTCGTCGAGCCCGTCGAGATCTCCTCCGAGGACGGCCTGAACATCCTGCGGCACTCCACCGCGCACGTGATGGCGCAGGCCGTGCAGGAACTGCACCCCGAGGCCAAGCTGGGCATCGGCCCGCCGGTCAAGGACGGCTTCTACTACGACTTCGACGTCGAGAAGCCGTTCACGCCCGAGGACCTCAAGGCCATCGAGAAGAAGATGCAGGAGATCCAGAAGCGGGGGCAGCGGTTCTCCCGCCGGGTCGTCACCGACGATGCCGCCCGCGAGGAGCTCGCCGACGAGCCGTACAAGCTGGAGCTCATCGGGATCAAGGGCTCCGCGTCGTCCGACGACGGCGCGGACGTCGAGGTGGGCGGCGGCGAGCTGACCATCTACGACAACCTCGACCCGAAGACCGGCGACCTGTGCTGGAAGGACCTCTGCCGGGGCCCGCACCTGCCCACCACCCGGTTCATCCCCGCCTTCAAGCTGATGCGGAACGCGGCGGCGTACTGGCGGGGCAGCGAGAAGAACCCGATGCTCCAGCGCATCTACGGGACCGCCTGGCCCACCAAGGACGAGCTCAAGGCACACCTGGAGTTCCTGGAGGAGGCCGCCAAGCGCGACCACCGCAAGCTCGGCAACGAGCTGGACCTCTTCTCCTTCCCCGACGAGATCGGCCCCGGTCTCGCCGTCTTCCACCCCAAGGGCGGCGTCATCCGCCGTGCCATGGAGGACTACTCGCGGCGCCGCCACGAGGAGGAGGGCTACGAGTTCGTCTACAGCCCCCACGCGACCAAGGGCAAGCTGTTCGAGAAGTCCGGCCACCTGGACTGGTACGCCGACGGCATGTACCCCCCCATGCAGCTCGACGACGGGGTGGACTACTACCTCAAGCCGATGAACTGCCCGATGCACAACCTGATCTTCGACGCGCGAGGCCGCTCGTACCGTGAGCTCCCGCTCCGCCTCTTCGAGTTCGGCACGGTGTACCGGTACGAGAAGTCGGGCGTGGTCCACGGCCTGACCCGCTCGCGCGGCTTCACGCAGGACGACGCGCACATCTACTGCACCAAGGAGCAGATGGCGGAGGAGCTCGACCGGACGCTCACCTTCGTCCTGAACCTCCTGCGCGACTACGGCCTGACCGACTTCTACCTGGAGCTCTCCACCAAGGACCCGGAGAAGTTCGTCGGCTCGGACGAGGTCTGGGAAGAGGCGACCGAGACGCTGCGCCAGGTCGCCGAGAAGCAGGGCCTCCCGCTGGTCCCCGACCCGGGTGGCGCCGCGTTCTACGGCCCGAAGATCTCGGTGCAGTGCAAGGACGCCATCGGCCGCACCTGGCAGATGTCCACCGTGCAGCTCGACTTCAACCTGCCGGAGCGCTTCGACCTGGAGTACACCGGCCCGGACGGCACGAAGCAGCGCCCGGTCATGATCCACCGCGCGCTGTTCGGATCCATCGAGCGCTTCTTCGCGGTGCTGCTCGAGCACTACGCGGGCGCGTTCCCGGCGTGGCTCGCCCCGGTTCAGGCGGTCGGCATCCCGATCGGCGACACCCACATCCCGTACCTCCAGGAGTTCGCCGCCAAGGCGCGCAAGCAGGGGCTGCGGGTCGACGTGGACGCGTCCTCGGACCGGATGCAGAAGAAGATCCGCAACCAGCAGAAGCTGAAGGTTCCGTTCATGATCATCGCGGGTGACGAGGACATGGCCAACGGCGCCGTCTCCTTCCGCTACCGCGACGGTTCGCAGGAGAACGGCATCCCGGTCGACGACGCGATCGCCAAGATCGCGAAGGCCGTCGAGGACCGCGTCCAGGTCTGATCCGTGCCGTGCGGGAGGCCCCCGGGGAGCGCTACGCGTCCCCCGGGGGCCTCTTCTCGTCCTCGCGGG
>NZ_JBHWZS010000218.1:0-14436 GCF_042728155.1 Streptomyces sp. NPDC060209 | reverse complement strand
AGGGGGGACCCTGTGGGAGAGTAGGACGCCGCCGAACAATTATTCCGGGAAAGCCCCGTGCCCTTGTGGCACGGGGCTTTTCTGCGTTCACGACCCGCGTCGGAGCCCCGGGGTGATGCCCGGGTTCCCCGAGGGCCGGAGGCCGGCCAGCGCCGGTGTCAGGACCACTGAGAACCGGTCCGCCCCGGAGCCAGGGGTCGGGCCGGGACTCGCAGGCAACACCGCGCGAGCCACCGGCGGCAGAGGGCCCGTCAGAACGGTTTTGAACACCCCTTCGTTCGGGGTATGCTTTACCTCGTTGCCGCAAGGCAGCAGGCCCCAATAGCTCAGTCGGTAGAGCGTCTCCATGGTAAGGAGAAGGTCTGCGGTTCGATTCCGCATTGGGGCTCCGGCAAAGGAAAGGCCCCCGCCAATGGCGGGGGCCTTTCTGCATTCCTGGGAGCAGAAGTCCGGCTACGTGGCCGCCTCCTGCTCGTCGGCAGGCATGAGTGCCAGCACGTCGTCCGTGGTGGTGCCGTCCGGCCTCCGCCCGAAAGAGGCGGCAAGGACCGAAGGGAGGTCCGCCTCCGGGACCGTGGGGCGTACTTGCTCCAGGACCTCGGGAAACTCTTCGTCACTTATGCCGCCCTGGTACTCCTGCCGCAACCCGTATATGACCTCGACGATTTCGGGGCGCAGCCGCATCCAGTAGCGGGACGTGCGGATCTCCGCCTCGACGTGGTCGATGAACCAGCGCATCACCGGATAGGGAATGTCCACATGCGGTCCTGCGGAGTCGAAGCACATCGTGGGCTCACGTGCCGGGTCCTCGTCGGGGATGATCGCGGTCACCAGCATTCGTCGAATGCCGACGAGATCCAGCTCCAAGTACCAGGCGTCGTCGGGTACCGAGTACATCGTGGTGATCGAGTAGTCGCTGTCGGGCAGGAGGATCGGCATGGCGGCATGATGCCAGGCCGTGCCGGTGCAGTTGGCGCGGACGACCGTGGAGCCGCGCGTGAGCCGTCGTCGGACCTTCGCAACGGCCCGGCCCCGTGACGCAAGTGCGGCGGGAGCTCCAAGAGAGCCCGCCGCCGCACACGGACGCATGCCGGTCAGAAGTTCTGCGGCTCCGGTACACGCATGGCCAGAATGGCCATGTCGTCGGATGCGGGCTCCGCGGCGAAGCGCTCGACGGCCCGCAGAATGCGCCCGGCCACCGCGCCGGCCGTCAGGCCCGTACACATGGCGAGGACGTCGGCGAGGCCGTCGTCGCCCAGCATGCGGGCCCCTTCGCGGCGCTCGGTGACTCCGTCCGTCACACACAGGAGTACGTCGCCGGGCTGCAGAGTGACCTCCTGCTCGTACAGCTCGAGGTCCTCGATGACTCCCAGCAGCGGCTGCGGTTCGGCCGCTGCCTCCACGGAGCCGTCCTGGCGCAGACGCAGGGGGAGTGGGTGACCGGCGCAGACCACCTTCAGAAGGGCGCTTCCGTCTTCCTGGGGCCACAACTCCCCGTAGAGCAGCGTGAGGAAGCGGCTGCGTGCGCCCTCGTCCAGGATGGCGGCGTTGAGCCGCTCCAGTACAGCGGGCCCGCCGAACCCCTCACGGGCGAGCAGGCGAAGGGCGTGCCGCGCCAGGCCCGTGACTGCTGCCGCCTCCGGGCCCGTGCCGCAGACGTCACCGATGGCGAAACCGTAGGCACCGTCGCGGATGGGGAACACGTCGTAGAAGTCGCCGCCGACCTCGTTGCCCTCGCCCGCCGCTCGGTAGATGACCTCGATCTCGACGTTCGGTACGTCGGGGAGGCCGGGCGGCAGCAGGCTGCGCTGGAGCGACTGGCTGATGGCCATGCGCTCCGAGTACAGACGGGCGTTGTCGAGGGCCAGAGCGGCCCGTCGGGACAGGTCCTCGGCCAGCTCCAGGATCTCCTGGCGGAAGTGCTCGTCGGACGGCTTGCCGAGCGTGAGCATGCCGATCACACGGTTCCTCGCCACGAGCGGCAGGACCACGGTCTCGCCTCCGACGGCAACCGCCGTGGCCAGAGTGGTGCGGGCAGCAGCCCCCATGCTCAGGGGCGCGTCCCTGCCCAGGGTGCGCTTGGACGTGCGCAGGGCGGCCTGGTGGCCGGCCTCCGTGGGCGCCGGCCAGAGGCGGGCGCCGGGGGCCGGGACGGGGTCCGGCGGATCGATGGAGGAGAGCAGTGCTTTCAGGCCGTCGATGCGCTCCTCGTCCTCGTGGAGCACGTAGGAGAGATACGGCTCCGAGGACTGGTCCGCGATGGTGTAGACGGCGCACCAGGTGGCCAGCGTGGGCACGGTCATCTGTGCCATCAGCGCCAGTGTCTGGTCCCTGTCCAGCGTTCCTGCCAGCAGGTCGGACGCTTCGACGAGGAAGGACAGCGAGCCGCGGCGCAGGCGTTCCAGCTCGCCGAGCCTGGCCGACTCGACGGCCAGCGCGATGCGGTCCGCGGCGAACTGCAGGCGCAGGGCCTCCTCGTTGGAGTACCGCCCTGCCGCTTCGGCCGCGACCCCGAGGGAGCCGGTGAGACGGCCCTCGACCTTCAGCGGGACCGTGACGACCGAGCGCATCCCGGTGTCGCTGAGGAGCGGTACGGCGCCCGGCACGACGGTGAGGTCCTCGTGGACGGCCGGCATGCGGGCGGAGCCGTAGCGGCCCGTGCCGGCCTCGACAGGGACCCGTGCGAAGCGCTGGCGGGCCGAGGGAAGGCCGGTGGTCGCGCGGACCTCCAGCTCGGTCTCGTCGTCGGTGGCCAGCAGCAGGAAGGCGGCGTCGGCGTCCAGCATGTCGCGTGCCCGCTCGACCGTGCGCTGCAGCAGTCCGTCGAGGTCGTCGGGAGCGGGGGAGCCGATGAAGATTTCGAACGGGTCCGTACTGCGGCTTTCGGCCGAGGCGTCGGAGACGGGAGCGCGCACAGGAGTCTGGAGCACGGCGCGTTCGTAGTCGCGGACGAGGAGGCAGACAGTCGAGGGCTCGCCGTCGGCGTCCCGGACTCTGAGGTGCGAGGAGTACACCGGGATGACACGGCCGTCGGCGCCGCGGATGCCGTAGCTGCCCTCCCACCTGGAGAGCTGCAGGGCGTCGGCGATACCGGTGGAGGTGCCCGGGGTGTGCGGCCACGCCACGAAGTCGGTGAACTGCTTGCCTTCGACCTTCTCGGCGGCGTATCCGAAGAGGAAGCCGGCGTCGTCGTTCCAGGAGGCGATGGAGCCGGAACCGTCGATCTGGACGACGGCCACCCGTACACGCTGGTCCGCCACCGGCAGGAGCGCGGTGGGGAGGACGGGGCTCGCCGAGCGGATACCCACGGGGCGTTCGGGAAGATCGAGCTGGAACCAGACATGTTTGTGCGTCGGGGTGTACTCGACGCCCCAGCGGGAAGCGAGAGCCGCGCAGAGCAGCAGGCCGCGGCCGCCCTCACGGTCCGGGCTGCCGAAATCGAGACCGGAGCTCTGGAGAGGGACCTCCCGCTCCGGATAGTGGTCGGAGACCTCGACGCGTACGCCGTCCTCGGTGCGCAGGCAGAGCACATCGGCGGCCGTGCCCGCGTGCACCACCGCGTTGGTCACGAGTTCACTGGTAAGAACTACGGCGTCGTCAACGACGTCCGTGTAACCCCACCCCTGAAGGGTGTCCCGGACGAACGCGCGGGCGGTCGCGACCGAGCGTCCGACCGGATCGAAGGTGGCAGCCGCGCGCGCGGTGATCACAGCACTCCCCATATGGTGTCTCGTCGCTTCCCCGAGTCCTGTGCCCGTATATCGCCGCTTCGATTCGCCTGCCAGGCTAGACGCTCGCCCGGTGTCCCGGGTACACGAGGGCAGACTTGGGTACTCAGGCACCCTGTGGTTGTGCGCCGGGCGCACAACTATGGGGCCCCCGGTGAGGGAAATGGGACGACCGGAAGACTTTCCTCGCCTTCCCGTTCCGGCCTGGTACGTTTCAACGATTTGACGACCGCATAGTCACCCGTCGACGGTGTGCTGTGGCGGTGAGCCAAAGTGGAACTGGGCAAGCTTCCGATAACGGCCCGAGCGATACGGTCAACCCCTGCGGGAGGGACACGGTGGAGTCTGGCGTGGCGGCGCGGGGTTCAGGAACGCGCACAAAAGGCGGGCAGTCCGTGAAAAAGCAGCGCAATGGGACCATCGACGTGGATGCGGCAGCTCTCAACAGACTGCTCGCGGCCCTCGTGGCGATGCGTGACGGCAACTTCCGCAGGCGGCTCACCGTCTCCGGCGACGGCGTACTCACGGAGATCGCGGCGGTCTTCAACGAGGTGGCCGACCGCAATCTGCATCTGACGGGCGAGCTCGCCCGTGTGCGGCGTGTGGTCGGGCGCGAAGGGAAGCTCACCGAGCGCCTGGAGACCGGCGCCTGCGAGGGCTCCTGGGCGGCCGCGATCGATGCCTCCAACGAGCTCGTCGACGATCTGGCGCGACCCGTGTCCGAGGTCGGGCGGGTGCTCTCCGCGGTCGCCGACGGTGACCTCGAGCAGCGGATGGAACTGCGTACCCACGCGGCGGACGAGACCGTACGTCCGCTGCGCGGTGAGTTCCTGAAGGTCGCCCGCACGGTCAACAACCTGGTCGACCAGCTGTCCGCGTTCACCGAGCAGGTGACGCGGGTCGCGGTCGAGGTGGGCACCGAGGGCAAACTGGGCGGTCAGGCCCAGGTACGCGGCATGTCCGGGTCGTGGAAGGACCTCACGGACTCCGTGAACACCATGGCGTACCGGCTCACCGCCCAGGTGCGCGACATCGCCCTGGTGACGACGGCCGTGGCCAAGGGAGACCTGTCACGGAAGGTCACCGTCCATGTGGCCGGTGAGATGCTCCAGCTGAAGAACACCGTCAACACGATGGTGGACCAACTGTCGTCGTTCTCCTCCGAGGTGACCCGGGTCGCCCGGGAGGTCGGCACCGAGGGTGAACTGGGCGGCCAGGCGACGGTGCCGGGGGTGGCCGGGGTCTGGAAGGACCTCACCGACTCCGTCAACACGATGGCCGGGAACCTCACGTCCCAGGTACGCGGCATCGCCGAGGTGACGACGGCCGTCGCCAACGGCGACCTGTCCCAGAAGGTCACGGTGAGCGCCCGCGGCGAGGTCGCACAGCTCGCCGAGACGATCAACCAGATGACCGAGACGCTGCGTACCTTCGCCGACGAAGTGACGCGCGTGGCGAGCGAGGTCGGTGGCGAGGGTCTCCTCGGCGGCCAGGCCCAGGTGCCGGGTGCCGCGGGTACGTGGAAGGACCTCACCGACTCGGTGAACACGGTCTTCCGGAACCTGACGACGCAGGTGCGGGACATCGCCCAGGTGACCACCGCGGTGGCCAGCGGTGACATGACGCAGAAGGTCACCGTCGATGTGGCCGGCGAGATGCTGGAGCTGAAGAACACCGTCAACACGATGGTGGACCAGCTCCAGGCCTTCGGTTCGGAGGTGACCCGGGTCGCCCGGGAGGTCGGCGTCGAGGGCCGCCTCGGCGGGCAGGCCGAGGTGCCGGGTGCCGCGGGGACGTGGAAGGACCTCACCGACTCGGTGAACACCGCCTTCCGGAACCTCACGGGTCAGGTGCGGGACATCGCGCAGGTGACCACGGCGGTCGCCAACGGTGATCTGTCGCAGAAGGTCACCGTCGATGTGGCCGGCGAGATGCTGGAGCTGAAGAACACCGTCAACACGATGGTGGCGCAGCTGTCCAACTTCGCCGACCAGGTGACGCGGATGGCCCGGGACGTGGGCACGGAAGGCCGCCTGGGCGGTCAGGCGCGCGTCGACGGTGTCTCCGGTACGTGGAAGGAGCTCACCGACTCCGTCAACTTCATGGCCGGGAACCTGACCTCCCAGGTGCGCCAGATCGCGCAGGTGACCACGGCGGTGGCGCGGGGTGACCTGTCGCAGAAGATCGACGTGGACGCCCGGGGCGAGATCCTGGAGCTGAAGAACACCATCAACACGATGGTCGACCAGCTCTCCGCCTTCGCCGACCAGGTGACGCGGGTCGCCCGTGAGGTGGGCACGGACGGCCGTCTCGGCGGCCAGGCCCAGGTGCCCGGTGTGGCGGGCGTGTGGCGCGACCTGACCGACTCGGTGAACGGCATGGCGGGGAACCTCACCGCCCAGGTCCGGAACATCGCGCAGGTCGCGACCGCGGTGGCGCGGGGTGACCTGTCGCAGAAGATCGACGTGGACGCCCGGGGCGAGATCCTGGAGCTGAAGAACACCCTCAACACCATGGTCGACCAGCTCTCGAACTTCGCTGAGCAGGTGACGCGGGTCGCCCGTGAGGTGGGCACGGAGGGCATCCTCGGCGGGCAGGCGGAGGTGCAGGGCGTCTCCGGTACGTGGAAGGACCTCACCCAGTCCGTCAACGGCATGGCGAACAACCTGACCCTCCAGGTGCGCAACATCGCCGAGGTGACCACAGCGGTCGCGAAGGGCGATCTCTCCAAGAAGATCACCGTCGACGCCAAGGGTGAGATCCTCGAACTGGTCACGACCGTCAACACGATGGTCGACCAGCTGATGAACTTCGGTGACGAGGTGACCCGGGTCGCCCGTGAGGTGGGTACCGAGGGCATCCTCGGTGGCCAGGCCCGGGTGCGGGGCGCCACGGGCATCTGGAAGGACCTCAGCGAGAACGTCAACCTGATGGCCAACAACCTGACCAGTCAGGTGCGCAACATCTCCAGGGTCTCCTCCGCGGTCGCCAACGGCGACCTGACGAAGAAGGTGACGGTCGAGGCGCGCGGCGAGGTCGCCGAACTCGCCGACACCGTCAACACGATGGTGACGACCCTGTCCTCGTTCGCCGACGAGGTGACCCGGGTGGCGCGCGAGGTGGGCACCGAGGGAGAGCTCGGCGGCCAGGCACGCGTACCGGGTGTCTCGGGCACCTGGAAGGACCTCACCGAGTCGGTGAACTCGATGGCGTCCAACCTGACCGGGCAGGTGCGTCAGATCGCGACGGTCACCACGGCGATCGCCAAGGGCGATCTCACCAAGAAGATCGACATCGATGCGCGCGGTGAGATCCAGGAGCTGAAGAACACCATCAACACGATGGTCGACCAGCTCTCGTCCTTCGCCGAGCAGGTGACCCGGGTGGCCCGTGAAGTGGGCACCGAGGGCCAGTTGGGCGGGCAGGCCCGGGTCCGGGACGTCGACGGGACCTGGCGCGACCTCACCGAATCGGTGAACGAGATGGCGGGGAACCTGACCCGTCAGGTGCGTGCCATCGCGGCCGTCGCCACCGCGGTGACCCGCGGCGATCTCAATCTCAAGATCGATGTCGACGCGGCCGGCGAGATCCAGGTGCTGCAGGACAACATCAATACGATGATCGCCAACCTGCGCGACACCACCCTCGCCAACAAGGAGCAGGACTGGCTCAAGGGCAACCTCGCCCGGATCTCCGGGCTGATGCAGGGACGCCGGGACCTGGACGACGTCGCCTCCTTGATCATGAGCGAGCTGACGCCGGTCGTCTCCGCCCAGCACGGTGCGTTCTTCCTGGCCATGACCACCGGCGACGGGGACGAGGTCGGGTCGGACAACGGCAAGGAGAGCTCGTACGAGCTGCGCATGCGCGGTAGTTACGGCTATTCGGCGGGCTCCATGCCGACCTCGTTCCGGCCCGGTGAGACCCTCATCGGCACGGCGGCCGAGGAGAAGCGGACGATCCAGGTGGACAACGTGCCGCCGGGGTATCTGAAGATCTCCTCCGGACTCGGCGAGGCGCCGCCCGCGCATGTGATCGTGCTTCCCGTGCTCTTCGAGGGCCAGGTGCTCGGTGTCATCGAACTGGCGTCGTTCCAGCCGTTCACGCACATCCAGAGGGACTTCCTCAACCAGCTCGCAGAGATGATCGCCTCGAGCGTCAACACCATCAGCGTCAACACGAAGACCGAGAAGCTCCTCGAACAGTCCCAGGAGCTCACCGAGCAGCTGCGCGACCGTTCGCAGGAGCTCGAGAACCGGCAGAAGGCGCTGCAGGCCTCCAACGCCGAGCTCGAGGAGAAGGCCGAGCTGCTGGCTCAGCAGAACCGCGACATCGAGGTGAAGAACACCGAGATCGAGGAGGCGCGGCAAGTCCTGGAGGAGCGCGCCGAGCAGCTCGCCGTCTCGATGCGGTACAAGTCCGAGTTCCTCGCGAACATGTCGCACGAGCTGCGTACGCCGCTCAACTCGCTGCTCATCCTGGCCAAGTTGCTCGCGGACAACGCCGAGGGCAATCTCTCGCCGAAGCAGGTGGAGTTCGCCGAGACGATCCACGGGGCGGGTTCCGACCTGCTCCAGCTGATCAACGACATCCTCGACCTGTCCAAGGTCGAGGCGGGCAAGATGGACGTCAGCCCGACCCGGATCGCCCTGGTGCAGCTGGTCGACTACGTGGAGGCGACCTTCCGGCCGCTCACCGCGGAGAAGGGGCTCGACTTCTCCGTACGGGTTTCTCCGGAGCTCCCCGCCACGCTGCACACGGACGAGCAGCGGCTGCTGCAGGTACTGCGCAACCTCCTTTCCAACGCGGTGAAGTTCACCGACAGCGGCGCCGTGGAGCTGGTCATCCGGCCGGCGGGCGCCGACGTGCCGAACGCCATCAGGGAGCACCTGCTGGAAGCCGGCTCGCTGCGTGACGCAGACGGTGACCTGATCGCCTTCTCGGTCACCGACACCGGAATCGGCATCGCGTCCAGCAAGATGCTGGTGATCTTCGAGGCGTTCAAGCAGGCGGACGGTACGACCAGTCGGAAGTACGGAGGGACGGGCCTGGGCCTCTCCATCAGCCGGGAGATCGCCCGGCTGCTGGGCGGTGAGATCCACGCGGCGAGCGAGCCGGGACGTGGCTCGACCTTCACGCTCTACCTGCCCCTGCACCCGAGCGAGCTGCCTCCGCAGGGCTATCCGCAGATGGGGCCCGGCCCCATCGAGGTCCACGCGAGTTCCGCCGAGGGCGCCCTGCACCTGGAGGCCTCGCAGAGCTCCAGGGCCGAGCAGCCCTTCGGGGACCCCGCCAACTCCGCCGGGGTGTTCCGGCGCCGGCGCAAGGCCCTGGGCGGAGCGGCGCAGCGCCCGGCCCTGGCGAACGGCAACTCCGGGGAGGAGAGTGCGGCGCCGGAGGAGTGGGTGCAGAGCGCACAGGAGCAGCCGGAACCCCGCCGGACGTTCCGCTTCCACGGTGAGAAGGTGCTGATCGTCGACGACGACATCCGCAATGTCTTCGCCCTCACCAGTGTGCTGGAGCAGCACGGGCTGTCGGTGCTGTACGCGGAGAACGGGCGCGAGGGCATCGAAGTCCTTGAGCAGCACGATGATGTGACGATCGTTCTGATGGACATCATGATGCCCGAGATGGACGGCTACGCGACGACGACGGCGATCCGCCGGATGCCGCAGTTCGCTGGGCTGCCGATCGTCGCGCTGACCGCCAAGGCCATGAAGGGCGACCGCGAGAAGGCGATCGACTGCGGAGCCTCCGACTACGTGACGAAGCCGGTCGATTCCGATCATCTGCTGTCGGTGATGGAGAAGTGGATGCGCGGAGAGTGACCGGGCCGGAAGCGGTTCGCCGGCATCCGTTCGTCGACTGCGCGCGGAAGGGTGTGAGTGAGCGGATTCCGGGGAACCTTCTGGTCTTCGACCGCGTTTTCGCTATGTGCACAGTGACATCGCGGTGACAGGGTGTGGTGACGGGCGGGGTGCAGCTACCATGACCGGCACAAGGACGGACGGCGTAAGGGAGTCGTCCCCTGGGGCGGCACCCGGTGCGATTCCGGGGCGAGGAGGACGGGCCATGGTGCAGAAGGCCAAGATCCTCCTGGTCGATGACCGGCCGGAGAATCTGCTGGCGCTGGAGGCCATCCTCTCTGCGCTCGATCAGACACTGGTTCGGGCATCGTCAGGGGAGGAAGCGCTCAAGGCGCTGCTCACGGACGATTTCGCGGTCATTCTGCTGGACGTACAGATGCCCGGTATGGACGGATTCGAGACGGCTGCGCACATCAAGCGGCGGGAGCGGACCCGGGACATCCCGATCATCTTCCTGACCGCGATCAACCACGGCCCGCATCACACCTTCCGGGGTTATGCGGCGGGTGCGGTGGACTACATCTCGAAGCCCTTCGACCCCTGGGTGCTGCGCGCCAAGGTCTCGGTCTTCGTCGAGCTGTACATGAAGAACTGCCAGCTGCGCGAACAGGCGGCGCTGCTGAGGCTCCAACTCGAAGGCGGCGCCCCGCAGGGCGCCGACGAGAAGGAGCCGGCCGGTCTGCTCGCCGAGCTCTCGGCTCGGCTCGCCGCGGTCGAGGAGCAGGCCGAGGCTCTCTCCAAGCAGTTGGACGACGAATCGGCGGACGCGGCGGCCGTGGCCACCGCCGCCCATCTCGAGCGCAAGCTCACCGGGCTGCGCCGTGCGCTCGACGCGCTGGAGCCCGGCGCGGGCGGTTCCGCGGCCACACTGCCGTCGCAGAGCTGACCTGCGGCGGCTGAGGGTGCGTCAGTTCAGTGCCTGTGCAAGGGCGACACGGACGGGTGAAGCCGTGGGCACACGTGTCCACCGACGTCGGCACCGGTAACCTCAGTCACATGGCCTCACGTACGTCCGGCAAGGGTTCCCTGGGCACGGCGGGCACCGCGAAGGGTGCCGGCCGTACCCAGGGACCGGCGAAGAAAGCCGCGCCCGCCAAGAAGGCGGCGGCGAAGAAGACGGCGCCCGCCAAAAGGGGGCCCGCCAAGAAGGCTGCGGCCAAGAAACCCGCGCCGAAGCCCGCGCCGTCCCCCACGGGGGGCGTGTACAGGCTCGTCCGTGCGCTCTGGCTGGGTACCGCGCACGGTGTCGGGGCGGTGTTCCGCTCCATAGGGCGCGGTGCGAAGGGACTTGACCCGGCACACCGTAAGGACGGGCTGGCCCTGCTGCTCCTCGGCCTCGCGCTGGTCGTGGCGGCGGGCACGTGGTCACATCTGAAGGGCCCCGTCGGCGACCTCGTCGAGATGCTCGTGACCGGGGCGTTCGGCCGGCTGGATCTGCTGGTGCCGATACTGCTGGGCGCCGTCGCCGTGCGGCTGATCCTCTATCCGGAGAAGCCCGAGGCCAACGGCCGCATCGTCATCGGACTCTCCGCCCTGGTCATCGGTGTGCTCGGCCAGGTCCACATCGCCTGCGGATCGCCGGGCCGTGAGGACGGCACCGGCGCCATGCAGGACGCGGGCGGGCTGATCGGCTGGGCCGCTTCCCAGCCCCTCGTCTTCATGATGGGCGAGGTCCTGGCCGTCCCGTTGCTGCTGCTGCTGACGGTGTTCGGACTCCTGGTCGTCACCGCCACCCCGGTCAACGCCATCCCCCGACGGCTGCGGCAGCTCGGCGTCAGGCTCGGCATCGTCGATCCGGTGTACGTACCGGGCGAGGAGGACGGGAGCGACGACGAGCGGTACGACGAGCAGTGGCGCGAAGCGCTGCCCGAGAGTTCACGGCGGTCCTCGGCACGCCGTTCGGCGACGGACGGCGTCTACGACGTGGATCAGGCCGAGGGCGAGGCGCTGGCCAAGCGGCGCCGGCCGCGGAAGCCGTCCGCGCAGCCTGCGATGAACCGCTCCATGGACGCCGTGGACGTCGCGGCCGCCGCCGCTGCCGCGCTCGACGGGGCGGTGCTCAACGGGATGCCCCCGTCGCCGGTCGTCGCCGATCTGACCCAGGGCGTCTCCACGGACCGGGACCGGGAGCGGACCGGGACCCCGGTCCCCGGCGCGCGGTCGGCCGAGAAGGGCGCGTCCGGCGGCGGGGGCGCGGAGAAGGTGACCTCTTCCTCCGGAGGTGTCCCCGATCTGACGAAGCCCGCTCCTGAGCGGTCCGGGGCGCTGCCCGCCCGTGCCGAGCAGCTCCAGCTCTCCGGCGACATCACGTACTCGCTTCCCTCGCTCGACCTGCTGGAGCGCGGCGGTCCCGGCAAGACGCGCAGCGCCGCCAACGACGTGGTCGTCGCCTCCCTGACCAACGTCTTCACGGAGTTCAAGGTCGACGCGGCCGTCACCGGCTTCACCCGGGGCCCGACCGTCACCCGGTACGAGGTGGAGCTCGGCCCGGCCGTCAAGGTCGAGCGGATCACCGCCCTCACCAAGAACATCGCCTACGCGGTCGCCAGCCCGGACGTCCGGATCATCTCCCCGATCCCCGGCAAGTCCGCCGTCGGTATCGAGATTCCCAACTCCGACCGGGAGATGGTCAACCTCGGCGACGTCCTGCGTCTGGCGGACGCGGCCGAGGACGACCACCCCATGCTGGTGGCGCTCGGCAAGAACGTCGAGGGCGGCTACGAGATGGCCAACCTGGCGAACATGCCGCACGTCCTGGTCGCCGGTGCGACCGGTTCCGGAAAGTCCTCCTGCATCAACTGCCTCATCACCTCGGTCATGGTGCGGGCGACACCGGAGGACGTGCGGATGGTGCTCGTCGACCCGAAGCGGGTCGAGCTCACCGCCTACGAGGGCATCCCGCACCTCATCACGCCCATCATCACCAACCCGAAGAAGGCCGCCGAGGCACTCCAGTGGGTCGTGCGGGAGATGGACCTCCGCTACGACGACCTCGCGGCCTACGGCTTCCGGCACATCGACGACTTCAATCACGCGGTGCGCACCGGCAAGGCCAAGGCGCCCGAGGGAAGCGAGCGGGAGCTCTCGCCCTACCCGTACCTGCTGGTCATCGTCGACGAGCTGGCGGACCTGATGATGGTGGCCCCGCGTGACGTCGAGGACTCGATCGTCCGGATCACCCAGCTGGCGCGTGCCGCCGGCATCCATCTGGTGCTCGCCACGCAGCGCCCCTCGGTCGATGTCGTCACGGGCCTGATCAAGGCCAATGTGCCATCCCGGCTCGCCTTCGCGACCTCGTCGCTCGCCGACAGCCGGGTCATCCTCGACCAGCCCGGCGCCGAAAAGCTCATCGGAAAGGGTGACGGTCTGTTCCTGCCGATGGGGGCGAACAAGCCGACCCGTATGCAGGGGGCCTTCGTCACCGAGGACGAGGTCGCGGCCGTCGTCCAGCACTGCAAGGATCAGATGGCGCCGGTCTTCCGTGAGGACGTGATGGTCGGCACGAAGCAGAAGAAGGAGATCGACGAGGACATCGGCGACGACCTCGATCTGCTCTGCCAGGCGGCCGAACTGGTGGTGTCCACCCAGTTCGGCTCGACATCCATGCTCCAGCGCAAGCTGCGGGTCGGCTTCGCGAAGGCCGGTCGGCTGATGGACCTGATGGAGTCGCGCAACATCGTGGGTCCCAGCGAGGGTTCCAAGGCGCGCGATGTCATGGTGAAGCCGGACGAACTCGACGGAGTGTTGGCCGTCATTCGTGGGGAAACCGCTTCGTAAGAGTTTTGCGGGCAACCGTTTCGCCCGGCCGTACGTCAAGTTGAAAGGAGGAGCAGCGGGATGATCCGTCTTGCGCTCCGTCCTCCGCCCTGCCCGAGGGGCTGTCCGGCGATCCCGATGGCGTACAAAGTCGTCGCTCCCGGTTGCCCCACCCTTTCGTACCACCCCTAGACTGAACATCCAGCAGGTGGCTCACGCTCGAAAGGCGCCCCCGTGTCCATCGGCAACTCCCCCGAAGACGACCGGCCTTCGATCGGTCGCGCGCTTCAGCAGGCTCGCATCGCCGCAGGTCTGACGGTCGAGGAAGTCAGTAGCTCCACCCGGGTGCGCATCCCCATCGTGCACGCGATCGAGGAGGACGACTTCTCCCGCTGCGGCGGTGACGTGTACGCCCGCGGCCATATCCGCATGCTCGCCCGCGCCGTCCGGCTCGACCCCGATCCGCTGATCGAGGAGTTCGACGCCGAGCACGGCGGCCGTCCCGCTCCCACGCCCGCGGCACCGCTCTTCGAGGCGGAGCGGATCCGCTCCGAACCCCGTCGGCCCAACTGGACCGCGGCCATGGTCGCCGCGATCGTCGCCGTGATCGGATTCGTCGGCTTCACGCTCTTCAACGGTGAGGACGAGGGTTCCGGATCGGCGCAGGTCGCCGAAGGCTCGACACCCGACAAGACCACTCCCAAGCCCGCAACGACCAAGCCCGCCGACCCCAAGCCCGCTCCCTCCGAAAGCGTCATCGCCGCAGCTCCGCGGGACAAGGTGACGGTCAGGCTCAGCGCCACCGAGGGCAAGAGCTGGATCTCCGCCAAGGACCACAACGGTCGGCTGCTCTTCGACGGTCTGCTGGCCCAGGGCGACTCCAAGACCTTCCAGGACAAGGAACGGGTCGACCTCGTTCTCGGGGACGCCGGCGCGATCGATCTCTTCGTGAACGGCAAGAAGGTCGACGACCAGTTCGAATCGGGTCAGGTCGAACGGCTTTCGTACACCAAGGGTGATCCCGAGGTCGGCTGACCTCTCCGCCCGTGCTTTTCCAACGGTGAGTGCCCGGCAGTCATGCCGGG
>NZ_JBHWZS010000217.1:0-14454 GCF_042728155.1 Streptomyces sp. NPDC060209 | reverse complement strand
GGGCGGCGCTCCGACGCCCGCCACCCGGGGGCAGCTGCTGACACCTGGGTGCGCGGGATGCCGCCGTGCCGGATCATGGGCGCCATGTCTGCCAACCCCGAGTCCGCCCTGCCGATCCGGCTCAACGTGGACGACAGCGATTCGCCGTCCGACGTCGTGGACGCGCTGTTCCTGGGCCGCTTCGCGACGGGCGAGCAGCCTTACTCGCACAGTTCATCCCTCGACCGGGTCAGGTCGGGGGCGACCTTGCTTCCTGCCGGGGCCGAGGTGCTGAGGGCCGCCCGTGACGACGACCGCAGTGCGACCCTCGCCGAGGGCGAGGGCTGGACGCTGCTGATCTCGCGGTGGAACCGGGGTGCCGACGTCACGGTCACCGCCACCACGCCCGAGCTGGCCGAGAAGATCCTGTCCGAGGCGACCGACGGCGCCCAGGACGAGCCGGAGCCACAGCCCGAGAACGTGACGATGGGCTTCTGGTACGTCTCACCGCGCCGCGGCCCGCACCGCACCACCCGGCAGATCGCCGCCGGCACCTGGGACGAGGTCCGGTCCAACTACACGGCTCCGGTGGCCGATGCGATGGACCGGCTGATGAAGGTCACCCCCGACGACATCGCCGGCCGGCTCCTCCTGCTGCACGGCCCTCCGGGCACCGGCAAGACCTCGGCGCTGCGCACCCTCGCCCGGTCCTGGCGCGACTGGTGCCAGGTCGACTGCGTACTGGATCCGGAGCGGCTCTTCAACGACGTCGGCTATCTGATGGACATCGCCATCGGTGAGGACGACGGTTCGGCGAAGGGGCGCTGGCGGCTGCTTCTGCTGGAGGACTGCGACGAGCTGATCCGCGGCGAGGCCAAGCACACCGCGGGTCAGGCGCTGTCCCGGCTGCTCAATCTGACCGACGGCCTGCTGGGCCAGGGGCGCAATGTGCTCGTGGGGGTGACGACCAATGAGGACCTTGAGCGGCTGCACCCCGCGGTCGTCAGGCCGGGCCGCTGCCTGGCCCGCATCGAGGTGGGTTCGCTGACCCGCGCGGAGTCGGTGTCCTGGCTGGGTACGGAGGAAGGGCTCGGCCGCGAGGGCGCGACGCTCGCCGAGCTCTACGCCCTGCGGCGGGGCAGCGGCCCCGCGTCCGTGCCGAAGCAGGACGCGGGGGCGGACGCGGGGCTGTACCTCTGAGGCCCGCGACGGGCGGGCGCCGCCCGGCCTACTGCGCGTAGGCCGCCCGTACGGCGTCCTCGGCCAGGGCAAGCGCGTCGGCCCGCGGCAGGCCGAGGCGCCGGGCCTGCTCGGCGTACTCCTGCGCGGCCGTCGCCGCGTGGCGGGTCGCCGCGTCGCCCGCGGCGGCGACGAACGTCCCGTTGCGGCCCCGGGTCTCGATCACCCCGTCGGTCTCCAGCGCGCGGTAGGCCTTGGCCACCGTGTTGGCGGCGAGGCCCAGTTCCCCGGCGAGCCCGCGTACGGTCGGGAGGCGGTAGCCCACGGGCAGGGCGCCGGAGCGGGCCTGTTCCGACAGCTGGGCACGCAGCTGCTCGTACGGGGCGGTGGCGGAGTCCGGGTCAACGGCGATCTTCAGGGTCACGCGCCGATTCTCTCCCACCGGGGGTTCCGTCACCGGCCCCGCCGCCGGAAATTGGGAGGCGACCCGGCCGTACTCCGCGTTAGCGTCCGCGCATGACGGTACGTGTACGTGACTTCCTGCCTGCCGACGCCGATGCCTGGGTACGGGTGCGGCGTGCCGCGCTCCCGTTCATGGTGACGACTCCGGAACAGGTCCTGAGCGACCTGGCCGCCGCCCATCCCGCCAGGCGGTACCGGCTGCTGGTCGCCGAGGAGGACGGCGAGGTGATCGGCACCGCCCAGGTGGGCATCTCCCACGAGAACCCGAAGCCGGGCCAGGGGTTCTGCAATCCGTACGTCCATCCGGACAGGAGAGGGCGCGGCGCGGGATCGCTGCTGATGCGGACCGGCGAGGAGCATCTGGCCGGTGCCGGTGCGACCGCCGTCTACACCTGGGTCCTCGACGAGCCGGCCAACCGCGCTTTCGCCGGGAAGCGCGGTTACGCGGCGCGCCGGCCGGCGCACTTCCTGCGCCTCGGCCTGGCGGACGGCCCGCTGCCGCCGCTCCAGGAAGTCCCGCCCGGGGTCGAACTGCTCACCGCCGTCGACTTCGAGGACGACCCGCGCCCGCTGTTCGAGGCCGACGCGGAGACGACCGCGGACGAGCCGAGCGACACCCCGGTGGAGTTCTCCGACTACGAGGACTGGCTGGCCACGACCTGGCGGCGGTCCGGCTTCGACCACGCGCTCACCACGGTCGTGACGGTGGACGGACAGGTCGCGGCGTTCAGCGCGGCGCAGACCGACGGTCTGACCCGCTACTGGTCGGCCATGACCGGCACCGTGCGGGCCTTCCGGGGCAGGGGGCTGGCGAAGCTCGCCAAGAACGCCTCCCTGCACCGGGCGCGGGCCGCCGGATACACGGACGCCTTCACCGGAAACGATGCCGACAACGGCCCGATGCTCGCGGTCAACCGCTGGTTCGGCTACGAGATCTGCGCCACGGAGGTGCGTCATGTCCGCGAAATCGGCTGATTCCGGAACCACTTGGACGGTGGCCCTGGTCAAGGGGGGCCGCACGAAGATCCGTTATCCGGCCGAGCCGATCGAGGACGACGGAACCCGGATCACCGTCCGGGCCCCGTGGGCCGCCCCGGGGGTCCGGGACTTCGGCTTCGTACGGTTCGAGCCGGGCGATGTCTTCACCGAGCACTACTGGCGTGACCGGTGGTACGCGGTGAAGGAGGTCCGCACCGGAGGCGGCCGGCTGAAGGGCTGGTACTGCGACATCACCCGGCCCGCCCTGCTCCGGGGCACCGAACTCCTGGTCGAGGACCTGGACCTGGATCTGTGGGTGTCGGCGGACGGTTCGTCCGTACTGCGGCTGGACGAGGACGAGTTCGAGGAGAGCGGCCTCGCCGGCCGCGACCCCCTCGCGGCGGAGGCGGCCGTCCGGGCCCTGGACGAGCTGGAGCACCTCGCCCGCACCGAGGGGCTTGCGGGGCTGGTCGCCTGAGCCCGGTGTCACGCTGATGGCTGAACAGGCGGCGCAGCTGCTTCGGTGCTCACTTCACCACTGACTCGGGTAACCGTGGAAGGAACGGACGACCGCGTCCCCTCCGTCCTGCGCTTCTCGGCCGAACTCGTGGCGTGGGTGGCCACTCCCTGGGCGCTGGCCGCGCACTCCTGGTTGCTCGCCGTCCTGGCGGTGGTCGTGCTGATCGGTCTGCCCACGGTGTTCTCGACCCCCGGCGACAAGACTCAGGTGATCGTCCCGGTGCCCGGCGCGGTCACGATCCTGCTGGTGCTGCTGCAACTCGCCGCAGCGGTGGTCTCCGCGTGGCCGGCCTGGCCGGCGTGGGCCGCGGTCCCCGCGTCCGTGCTGGCCGCCGCCACGCTCGTCACCGAGCGGCGGCGCTGGCTGTGGCTGCTGAAGGGCGCGGCCGCGCCTGCCGGGGACACCCCTCAGGGGGCGACCAACTCCACCTCGTGACCCGCCGTGTTCTCCAGACGGGCCACGTACGGACCACTCCCGTCGGCGTACGCCCGGCCGTCGGGCGGGAGCTGCCTCCAGCCGTGTCCCGGGGCGTCCGCCGCCAGGGCGTCGAGCGTGGCACGGCCTTGGACGTGGAACGCCAGGCGGCTGACGCCGGAACGCGGCGCGTCCTGCCCGCCGTCGGGCAGACGGGGTGTGTGTTCGACCACCACATAGCTTTCGCCGCGCCGCCAGCTCCGGCCGTGCGTCCAGCGCTGGTAGGGGACATGGCCGAGCCGGCCGAGCAGCCAGCCCCACTCCGCGTCCGCCTCGGCCAGGTCGGGCACCCGCAGCTCCACGTGGTGCAGCCGGCCGGTGGGGGTCGACGCCACCGGCAGCGGGACCGCGCGCCGTGTCCCCCGCGGTGCGTACGCGACGGTGTCGGCGTCCTCGTGCCAGTGGATCAGGAAGCGCTGTTCGGCGCGGTATCCGTCGAGGCCCGCACGGCAGTAAGCCACCATGTCGTCGGGCAGCGCGTCCAGGGGGAACCAGGCCAGCTCGGAGCACTTGTCCGGCTCCGCGTTGCGGGGCGGGCGCGCGGGGTCGTGGTCCGCCTCGAAGAACCAGCCCATCCTGGGGTTGCCGCCCGGCCCCCTGTGCTGCATGACCAGGGCCACCCGGAGCTCGTCCGGATCCAGCTCGACGCCGATCTCCTCGGCCGTCTCCCGGATCACCGCCGCCCGGACGTCCTCGCCGTCCTCCGCGTGACCGGAGGGGGCGTGGAGCAGGCCGTCCGCATACCCTGTGCCGGCCCGCCGGGCGAGCAGCACGTCGGGGCCCCTGCGCAGGATGAGGTGGACGTCGACGACCTCCCTGTGCCGGTCGGGCGGCTCGGCGCGGGCCACCAGGGCGTACCGCTCGTCGTCGACCTCCTTGCCCCAGAGCCGGGAGTCCCCGGAGAGCGGCTCGTGGTGGACGCGCTCGGTGTGCTCGTTGAGGAGTGCGGTGAGGTGGGCAGCGGAGAGGCCGGTGCCGTTCCACACACCCTCGATCAGCAGCAGCCGGCCGCCCGGCCGCAGCAGCGAGAACCAGTGCCGCAGGGCGGCCGCGGGGTCCGGCAGCAGCCACACCGTGTGCCGGGCCAGGATCACGTCGAACCGCTGCTTGCCGACAGGTGGGTGCCCGGCGTCACCGACGAGCACCTCGGTACCGGTCCCGGCCAGCTTGGCCCGCGCCTGGTCCACCATGCGCGGCGACCGGTCGACGGCGGTGACCCGGTGCCCCTGGCCGGCGACGAGCAGGGCCAGGCTGCCCGTACCGCAGCCGAGGTCGAGGACCGCGGAGCGCGCGGTGGGCAGCCAGGTCTCCATCCGCTGCGCCCAGGCGCTGCGGACCACCGGATCGTGGAGCCCGTGGTCGGGTTCCTCGTCGAAGGAGTCGGCGGCGGCGTCCCAGTCGATCGTGGTCATACCCGCAATCCTCTCAGCCGCCACCGACAGTCAGTCACGCCCGATTTCGTCCCAGCACCTTCCTCACCAGTGGCCACGCCAGGATCAGCGCGACGATGACGTACACGGTCACGGAGAACGGGGTGTTGACCAGACCCGTCACGCTGCCGTCGCTGATCTGGAGGGCGCGCCGCAGCTGCTGTTCGGCGGAAGGCCCGAGGATGACCGCGATGATCGCGGGGAGCACAGGCAGTCCGTACCGCCGCATCCCGAAGCCGATCAGCCCGATCACCAGCAGGATCACGAGGTCGACGGCCTCCCCGCCGACCGCGTACGCACCGACGGCGGCGAAGAACAGGATGCCCGCGTAGAGGTAGGGACGCGGGATCCGCAGCAGCTTCGCCCAGAGCGGCGCGAGGGGCAGGTTCAGTGCGAGCAGCAGCACCATGCCGACGAAGAGCGACGCGATCAGGCCCCAGACCAGCTCGGGTTCACGCTCGAACAGGAGCGGGCCGGGCTGGATGCCGTACTGCTGGAAGGCTGCCAGCATGACGGCGGCGACGGCCGTGGTGGGCAGGCCGAGCGTGAGCATGGAGACGAGGGTCCCCGCCGCGGACGCGGAGGCCGCCGACTCCGGGCCCGCGACGCCCTCGATGGCGCCCTTGCCGAACTCGTCGCGGTGCTTGGAGAGCCGCTTCTCGGTGACGTACGAGAGGAAGGTGGGGATCTCCGCGCCGCCCGCCGGGATCGCGCCGAACGGGAAGCCGATGAAGGGCCCGCGCAGCCAGGACTTCCAGGTGCGCCGGACGTCGGCCTTCCCCAGCCAGGGGCGGCCGACGGGGATCGGCCTGCCCGTGGAGCGGCGCAGATGGGCGGCGACCCAGAGGGCCTCCCCGATGGCGAAGAGTCCGACGGCGACGATCACCACGTCGATGCCGTCGGCCAGTTGGAGCGAGCCGAAGGTCAGCCGCTGCTGGCCCGTCATCTGGTCGAGGCCGACGAGACCGATGGTGAGGCCGATGAGGAGCGAGGCGAGTCCGCGGATCCGGGAGGAACCGAGGACGGAGGTGACGGCGATGAAGGCCAGCACCATGATGGCGAAGTAGTCGGGTGCGCCGATGTCCACGGCGAGCGAGGCGACGGTGGGGGCGAGGACGACCAGCAGGATCGTGCCGATCATGCCGCCGGCGAAGTGACCGATGGCGGCGGCGGCGAGTGCCTGTGCGCCCCGCCCGGCCTTCGCCATCGGGTTGCCCTCGATCGCGGCGACGACGGCCGCGCTCTCCCCCGGGGTGTTGAGGAGGATCGAGGTGGTGGAGCCGCCGAACATCGCGCCGTAGTAGATCCCGGCGAACATGATGAAGGCACCGGTCGGTTCGAGTCCGTACGTCACCGGCAGCAGCAGCGCCACGGCCATGGCGGGGCCGATGCCGGGGAGCACGCCGATCGCCGTGCCGAGCAGGACGCCGAGCGCGGCCCAGAGCAGATTGACCGGCGTGAGCGCCGTGCCGAAGCCGTCGATGAGGGAGTTGAGGGAATCCATCGGTCAGAGCACCCCCATCAGCGGGCCGCCCGGGAGGGGCACCCCGAGCAGGTTGTCGAAGACGAAGTAGGTCATCAGGGAGAGCCCGGCCGCGATGAGCGGATCGCGGTCGTGGTGGCGGCTGCCCAGCGCGTAGGCCGAGCCCCAGAAGAGCAGGGCGCCGGAGATGGGGAAGCCGATCGGGCCTATGAGGACGGCGAAGGCGAGGAAGACACCGGTGAGCAGGGCCACGGTGCGCCAGTCCGCGGGTTCGTCGAGGTCGACGTCCTCGCCGCCCTCCGCCTCGCCGCGGCCGCCGCGCAGGACGTCGGCCGCCAGCAGCACGGCGACGGCCAGCAGCCCGATGCCGACGGCCACGGGAACGGTCTTCGGGCCGACGGGCCCGCGCTGGGTGATGTCCACGTTCATCGTCAGGGCGTCGGTCAGGACGAGGACGCCCAGCACGAGCAGCAGTACGCAGACGCCGAGTTCGGAGTGCTCGCGCAGCCAGGAGCGCGCGGTGGCGGGTCGGGAGGTGCTTTCGTCCGTCACAGTCCCAGCTCCTTGAGGACGGTGGCGACACGGCGGTCCTGGCCGTCCAGGAAGTCGCCGAAGGCGTCTCCGGTGAGGAAGGCGTCGTCCCAGCCGTTCTTCTCCATGGAGTCGCGCCACTGCTTCGAGTCGTGCAGCTCGCTCACCAGCCCGACGAGCTTGTCGCGTTCGGCGTCGGAGAGTCCGGGCGGGGCGACGATGCCGCGCCAGTTGGTGAAGTCGGTGTCGAGGCCGGCTTCGCGGAGGGTGGGCGCGTCGAGGCCCGGGACCCGCTTCGGTCCGGTGACGGCGAGCAGGCGCAGCTCACCGGCCTCGATCTGGTCGAGGTACTCACCGACGCCGGAGACGCCGAAGCCGACCTTGTTGCCGAGGATCGAGGCGAGCAGTTCGCCGCCGCCGTCGAAGGGGATGTAGTTGACCTGCTTGGGGGCGATCCCGGCGGCTTTCGCCATCAGCATCGGTGCCAGGTGGTCGGGTCCGCCCGGCGAGGAACCGCCGCCGACCGGGATCTTCCCCGGGTCCTTCTTCCAGGCGGTGAGCAGCTGGTCGATCGTCCTGTACGGGGAGTCCTTGGCGACGACGACGATGTCCTGCTCCTCGGTGAGCCGGGCGATCGGGGTGGTGTCGGCCAGGGTCTTGGGCGACTTGTTGGTGTGCACGGCGCCCACGACACCGAGGCCCATGGACATGGCGAGCTTGCCGTTGCCGTGCTCGGCGACCAGCCGGGTCACGCCGACGGTGCCGCCCGCGCCGGGCAGGTTGAACACCTCGATGCCGTGGGTGAGCCCCGCGTCCTCCGCGTTCTTCGCGGCGGTGCGCGCCGTGATGTCGTAACCGCCGCCGGGTGTGTTGGGAACCATGAAGCGCAGTCCGGGAATCTGCGTGCCGGTGTCGGAACCGCTGCCGGAGGAGAGCAGCGGTGGCCCGACGACCACCAGCAGCGCTGCCCCGAACAGGGCGAGTGGAGTGCGCAGTCGCACCGGGTGCCGCCTTTCGAGCTCTGTGTGGACGGGTGTGAGGTGGCCCACATGTTGCCTGCGCGTTAACGAGCTGTCGCCGTTCCGGAATCAATGGACGTTGTGGTCGTTGTGATCGCGCCCTAGCGTGTCGGCGTGACGAAAGTGCTGGTGGTGGACGACGACTTCATGGTCGCGAAGCTGCACAGCCGGTATGTGTCCGCATTGGACGGTTTTACGGTCGTCGGTGTGGCCCACACGGGCGCCGAGGCCCTGCGCTCGGCCCGCCGGCTGCGTCCCGACCTGGTCCTGCTCGACATCTATCTTCCCGACATGGACGGGATCCAGGTGCTGCGGGAGCTGCGGGCGGCGGAGGAACGGGAAGGGGACACCCACAGCGCGGACGCGCTCTTCATCACGGCGGCACGCGACGCCGGGGTGGTCAGGGCGGCCCTGCGGGCGGGCGCACTGCACTACTTGATCAAGCCGTTCCACCGCTCGGCCCTGCAGGAGCAGCTACAGCACGTGGCCTCGCTGCGCAATCGCCTGGACGCACTGGACGAGGCGCGCCAGGAAGCCCGCCAGGAGGACGTGGACCGCATCTTCGGCACCCGCCCCCCGGGTTCCCGCGAACTCCCCAAGGGCCTGGCCGGCCGCACAGCGGACCTGGTCGAACGTGTCCTTCGTGAACACCCGGCGGGGCTGTCGGCCTCCGAATGCGCCGAGGCGGGAGCCCTGTCCCGGGTCAGCGCGCGCCGCTACCTGGAGTACTTCACGGAGACGGGGCGGGCCGAGGTGTCCCTGCGGTACGGCGGGACGGGGCGGCCCGAGCGCCGCTACCGCGCGGTGTCCTGAGCCGCACGCCGGATAGCTGTCCTGTTCACGCATCGCTCGGCCCCCGGCCATACGTTGCGTGTGAGCATGACATCAATTCCCGGCAGCGTGTCCGAGGTTGGCGCAGATCAACCGAGGAGGACCCGTGGTCGCGAATTCCGTGTCCCGCAGGCAGATGTTCGGATTCGGCGGGGCGGCAGCCGCCGCGCTGATGCTCGGGACGGGGGCGTGGGAGGCACAGTCCGCGTTCGCCGCGCCCGCTCTGAAGGGTGACCCGTTCACCCTGGGTGTCGCCTCGGGCGACCCGACGTCGGACGGTGTCGTGCTCTGGACGCGTCTGGCTCCTGACCCCTTCGCCCAGGACGGCCTCGGCGGTATGCCGGCGAAGCCCGTCCGTGTCCACTACGAGGTGGCGCTCGACGAGAGGTTCCGCCGGGTCGTGCGCCGCGGCAGCGTCGTCGCGACTCCGGAACTGGCGCATTCCGTCCACCCCGAGGTGCACGGGCTCGCCCCCGACCGCACGTACTGGTTCCGCTTCAGGGCCGGGTCCGCGATCTCCCCCGTGGGACGTACCCGCACCACCCCGGCCCCCTCGGACTCCCCGCGCCTGCTGAAGTTCGCCTTCGCCTCCTGCCAGGCCTGGCAGGACGGCTACTTCACGGCCTACCACCACATGGCGCAGGAGGACCTGGACCTGGTGGTGCACCTCGGTGACTACCTGTACGAGTCCGGAGTCAAGACGAACAAGCGCGGTGTGACGACCGATCCGAAGTTCCACACGGAGACCCTCGACCTGGCGCGCTACCGGCTGCAGTACGGCCTCTACAAGTCCGAGGCTCCGCTGCGCGAGGCGCACGCCAACTTCCCGTGGATCATGACGTTCGACGACCACGAGGTGGAGAACAACTGGGCGGACGAGACCTCCGAGAACAACGAGGACCCGAAGACCTTTCTGCTTCGCCGGGCCGCCGCCTTCCAGGCCCTGTACGAGCACGCGCCGCTGCGCCACACCCAGCTGCCCAACGGCCCGGACGTGCAGATGTACCGCAGGCTCTCCTACGGCCGGCTCGCCGACTTCACGATGCTCGACACCCGTCAGTACCGCGACGACCAGGCCTGCGGCGACGGTACCTCCGCCGACTGCGCCGAACGCTTCGACGCGGACCGCACCCTGCTCGGGTCCCGGCAGCGGGACTGGGTCCTCAAGGGCTTCAGCCGCTCGCAGGCACGCTGGCAGATCCTCGGCAACCAGGCGCCGATGGGCCAGACCGACCAGGACCCGGGTCCTGGCACTACGGTCTGGACCGACCCGTGGGACGGCTACGTCGCCGAGCGCAACCGGCTGCTCGCGGAGGCGGACACCCGCGGGGTGCGCAATCTGGTCGTCATCACGGGTGACCGCCACCAGAACTACGCCTGGGACCTCAAGCGCGACTACGCCGACCCGGAATCGGCGACCGTGGGCTCGGAGTTCGTGGGCACCTCGGTCACGAGCGGTGGCGACGGCGCCGACATGACGGCCCAGGGCGAGACGTTCCTCGCGGCGAACCCGCACATGAAGTTCTTCAACAGCCAGCGCGGCTACGTACGCGTCACGGTGGACCGGGAGCGGTGGACGAGCGACTTCCGGGTCCTGCCCTTCGTGACGAAGCCGGACGCCACGATCAGCACGCGCGCGAGTGTGGTCGTGGAGGACGGCACGCCCGGCGTCCAGGTCTGACGCCTCACCACCGTGGCCGCCGGGCCCTCGGATGTGTCCCGGCGGCGGCGCGGAAATCGGGTGCCCGTACGGCAAGGGCCGTGCCAGCATCGGCGCATGACCGATGACGAGGAGCTGTACACCTCCGATCTGCTCGGCAGACGGCTGCTGGGCGTGACCACCTCCGGGGACCGTCCGGCGGCGCCCTCGCACCTGTGGCTTCATTTCGAGGAGCTGGGAGCGGTCCGGTTCGACGCGCTGGAATCCGGTCTGTCGATGGGCGCCGACCCGAGTGCCTGCGCCGTCTCCGCGACGGACGGGCAGGACGTCCCGTTGAACCGCTTCGCCGGCCTGCGGGTCCGTTCGGTCCGGGAGGTCCGCTACCGGAACGGCCCGGTGGACCGAGCGTGCGGCCTCACGTTCCACTTCGCCGACGGAGAGTTCCGCGTACTGGCCCTCGACGGAGAGCTGCTCGTCGCCCACGACGGGCACCTGGGCGCGGTCGAGGCGCACCTGTACGAGGACGTGACGCTGGCCCAGGTCGTCCGGACCTGCCTGGCCTGCCCCTCGCAGTGGGACGCCTGGACGACGAACGGCCAGTACCTGTACCTCCGTTACCGGCACGGCGAGGGCACCGTCGAGCAGCACCCCAGCGAGGACAGCGACACGTGGGACGGCGAGGGGTCCAGGCTCTTGACCCTGTGGGACGACGGAACCGACGGCGGGGAGATCGCGCTCCCCGACTTCCTCGCGGCGGCCGGTCTGCGGCTGGCACCGGATGCCGAGGTCTCCGTCCTGACCTCCTGGCGGTACAAGACGGGAAGGGCGTGGGCCGCCCCGGGCGGGGGCGCGGCCGGCGCTTCCTGAGCGCGCCCCTGCGCGAATGGAGCATGGAGCCGCCGACCTCGCGAACACCCTTTCCCGGGCCTGATCGACCCGGCGCGGACTCGGCCACCGTGGCGGACCTCGTCTCCTCGACCGCCTCCTCCTGCCCGGTCTCCGCCGCGTCCGGCGCCGCGCGGGACGCTGTCCCGGGTGGACGTCTCGGCAGCCCGATGCTGTGGGCCGACGGGCTGCCGATCGCGTCGATGCGGCGCGGCGGCGAACGCGGCGCTCGCCCTCAAGGCAGCTGATCGTAGGTGTAGCGCTTGCTCACATCCAGCATGTTCCCCGGAGTGAATTGCTGACCGCCGAAGAAGATGAGAGCGTCGTCGATCCGTTCACCTCCGTACGGAGGGTCCTGGGCCGTCATGTCCGGGGCGTAGAGGCGGCCGTATCGCTGCATCCAGCTCTCCCATATCCGGTCCACGTTGCAGTGGTGGAGGAAGAAGACCGGGTCGTTGGGAGAGCTCATGGGCTCCATGTCTCCGCCCACCCACTGGTGAACCTGGTTGTGCATCCAGGGGCGCCCGGGCGGAAGCCAGCCTTCGAGCCGGCCGCGGAAGCCGTCCGAAGCGATGCTGTAGTCGAGAACGTCGTACCGGTCTTCCGGTCTGACGATGGGACCGGGAGGCGTGAAGTCGAGGGTGGCTTTCACGTCCACGCTGTCCGGCAGTTGGGGCCAGCCTTCCGGCTCTTTCTGAGCGAACTTCCGGGTCAGTCCCCGTCCGCTTCCGCCCATGGACTGGACGGCTTTTCCGTCGGGACCGGTTTCGATGCGGACGGTGAAGCGGTTCGGATCGTCCGGATAGAAGCCGAACGGCCCGTCGGGGACGGGGGTGCCCTGCCCTCCCATGTACGAGTCCCCCCAGATCGGGGCGTTGACCGGCGAACCCTGGTCGCCGTCGGCCGACCAGTCCCAGTACGGCAGCGCGAAGTCCGGTGCACCGAGTACCCGTCGGATATGTCCCTCCAGGCTGAGGAGCATGAGCCGGTGCCACGGCAGGAAGACCGGCCCCCGGTGGGCAGCGTTGCGCACCATCGGATCACCGTTGCGCGGAATGGCCAGATTCCCCGCCCCGATGTGCCCGATCACGAACAAGTCGTAGGTGTGCACCGGGTTCGGCCGGCCGGGAATACCGAAACTCGCGGTGGTGTAATTCGTGTTCTCTTTCTTGAGCATGGCGACCCCGGCGAGGAACGTGTTCAGCGAGTCCTCGTCGGTCAGGACGTTGTTGCGGACCGAAACCATCTCAGCTCCCTCCCCCGAAGTGGTCGGGATAGGCCGACATCAACGCCCGCACGGCGTCCAGAGCCGAAGCGAACTGGTGGTACGGCAGACCGGGGCTGTGCAGCATGCCCCCGTCACCGACATGCAGCCGGGCCGTCACGGGCGTCCCGTCCACGACGACGTCGTAGGTCGTGGTGAGCGTGATCCGGTGCCCCTCGTGCTGCGCCGTGCGGACCGACTGCGACGGGCTCGACGTGGGCTCTCCCTCTGACCGGTCCAGTTCGGCCAGGTAACTTCCGAGTTCGTCGGGCGTGACGACTCTGCCGAGTTCTGCGAGATCAATGCCTGGTGTCATTGCTGACTCCCTGATGACGAGGTGCTCCCCAGGAGGCGGGGAGTCCGGTGTCCCTCCCTCCTCCACGATCCACGCCCCGGCCCGGACCGGCCACTCGGCCGTTCGGGCGACAGCGCGCGCCGGCTCCGGACAGCTCACCGCCCGGACTCCCGGCGGCCGAGTGGCCCGGGCGCCATGGACGCCGACGCGGTACGTCCGGGCGGGACAGTCGTTCCACAGGGATCGCGGACCCTACGCAAGGGCCCTCGACCGGCGCTTCCTGAGCGCGTCCCTAACCGTCCCTTAAGCGCGCCATAACGATCGCCACCTGCGCCTTTTCCCGCCCGGATCCGCTCCCGGCGGCGGCTAGCTTGCTGATCACCACACCTGCTCAACAGCCGTGCCGCCGAAGGAGAACCACCACCATGGCCGTCATCACCACCACCCGCCGCAGGCTCGCCGGAAGCATCGTCGCGCTCGGCGTCGCGCCGCTCGCGCTGACCGGGCTCTCCGCCGCCCCGGCCGCCGCCCACGGTTCGCTGAGCGATCCGGTCAGCCGGGTCTCGGCCTGTTTCGCGGAGGGGCCGGAGAACCCGCAGTCGGCGGCGTGCAAGGCGGCGGTGGCGGCGGGCGGTACCCAGGCGCTGTACGACTGGAACGGCGTGAACATCGCCAACGCGGCGGGCAATCACCGTGGGCTGATCCCGGACGGCAAGCTGTGCAGCGCGGGCAACGACAAGTTCAAGGGGCTCGACCTGCCGCGTGCCGACTGGCCGTCCACGCCCATGCAGGCGGGCAGCCACACCTTCCGGTTCCGGGCGACCGCTCCGCACAAGGGCTCGTTCGAGCTGTACCTGACCAAGTCGAGCTATGACCCGGCGCAGCCCTTGAAGTGGTCGGACCTGGAGGAGAAGCCGTTCGCCACGGCCACCGACCCGACCCTGGAGAAGGGGTCGTACGTCTTCGACGGCACCGTGCCGCAGGCGTCGGGGCGGCAGCTGATCTACACGGTCTGGCAGCGGTCCGACTCCCCGGAGGCCTTCTACGCCTGCTCCGACGTGGTCTTCGGCGGTGAGAGCGCCGGAGGCGGCACCACCGGGGCCGACCCGGAGCCGGCCGCCTCCGCCCCTTCCGAGGCGGAGATCGACGAGGGCGCCGACAAGTCCTCCGTCGAGCACAACGGCCACGGGGACGACGACGCGGCGACCGGTGCGGAGGTCACCGAAGCGGCCCCCGCCGCCGAGGCCGACGACGCCGGGGCGAACGCTCCCGAGCCGAACAACGTCGCCGCGTCCCCCGCGAGCGAGGCAGCCACGGATGTGGCCCTCGCCGAGACGGGTGGCAGCAGCAGTACCTCGTACCTCGCGATGGGCGGAGCCGCCGCGCTGGCCCTCGGCGCGAGCGCCCTGTTCGTCTCGGTCCGCCGCAGGTCCGCGGGCGGCGCGCACCGCGCCTGACCCGGTG
>NZ_JBHWZS010000216.1:0-14541 GCF_042728155.1 Streptomyces sp. NPDC060209 | reverse complement strand
GACCGGGGCTGATGGCGCTAGGAGGCGTCCGGAGTGGGCAGCGCCTCCAGGAGGGGGCCCAGCCGGGTCGTCCGCTCCTGGGCGGGGACCTCGGCCACCGCGCGCGGCAGGGCCTGGTCCACGCCGTGCACCACGGACAGGTGCCGCTCCCCACGGCTGAACGCCGTGTACACCCAGGGCCTGCTGAGGCCCTGCGCGGCGTCGCCGGGCAGGACGACGACAGCCGCGGGCCAGCGCATCCCGGCCGCCTGATGGGCGCTGAGCGCCCAGCTGTGGCGCACGGAGGCCTCCACCCGGTCCTGCGGTACGACGACGGGTGTTCCCGCGCAGTCCAGGTGGAGGCCCTCGGCGTCGGCCGAGACGACCGAGCCGGGTACCGCCCTGCCGGGTGCGGGGACGTGGACCACGCGGTCGCCGGGGTCGAAGCCGCCGAACCGGCCCGGCCCCGGATTGAGCCGCTGCTTCAGCGCCGCGTTGAGCGCCGTCGTGCCCGCCGAGCCGCCGTGCCCGACCGTGATCACCTGCGTGTCGGAGGAGGGTACGCCGATGACGCGCGGCACCGAATCGGCCACCAGCTGCACCGTGCGGTGGACGGCCTCACCCGCGTCGCGGACGGGCACGATCACCACTTCCCTGCCGGGTGCCTCGACCTGGGCGAGCTCGCCGATGCCGATGCCGGAGACCAGCTCGCCGATCGGTCCCGGGTCGGGGGTGCGCGAGACCACGTGCGGGCAGGCACGCGACGCGATCACGTCGGCGAACACCCGGCCCGCACCGGCCGATCCGAGCACTCCCGGGTCACCGCTGAGGATCAGCCGCGTCCCGTCGGCGAGGGACTCCACCAGCATCGCGGCCGTCTCCACGTCGAGCTGCGGGGCGTCCAGCACGACCAGCACGTCGACGGCGAACGCGCCGTCCGCGTCCCGGCCGGGCCCGTCCTCGCCGGAGAGCAGGGCGGAGAGCGTGACGGCGGACCTCGGATCACCGACGGCGGCCGCCAGCCTGCGCTGCCCGTCGGGGCTGTGGGCGGTGCCCAGGGCCCGCAGACCGAGGCCGTGCGCGGCGGCGATGAGGGCGGCGGGTTCGGCCCGGGCGCTCTCCCCGCCGCTGTGGGCGACCAGCCCCGCGGTCGAGGCCGCCCGGATCAGCTCGCCCGCCGAAGCGGACGGGGCCGCTGCTGCGGCCTCCGTCCAGTCGGTGCCCTTCTCGCAGGAGTTGACCAGCCGGGCCAGGCCGTCGGCGAGGCTCTCCTCGGCCAGGGCGTAACGGTCGAGGCCGAGCAGGACCCGCACCGGCTCCTCGTCGCTCCGCGTCCCGTCCTCGGACGCCTCCTCGTCCTCGCCCGTCTCCTCCGGCTCCGTGGCGTCGACGCCGTCCTGGAAGACCAGCACCACGCCCTCGGCGACGGCGTGCTGGACGGCCTCCGCGGGATCGGTCACCGCGAAACCGCCCAGCGCCGTCCGCACCTCGTCGGCGTCCAGCGCGGTGTGGCCCCGGAGCGCGGCGCGCTCCAGCAGCCAGCCCACCAGGGCCGCCGTGCGCCGCTCGTCGTCGGGGCCGCACTCCGCGCCCAGCAGCGCCCGTGCGAAGCCGTCCGCCTGCTCGGGCCGGACACCGGGCAGGGACAGCAGCTGCCACGGGTCCTCCCGGAGGACACCGGCGGCACCTTCACCGAGCGTTGCCGCAGCGGGGCGTGCCAGGGCCTCGGGAGCCCCTCCTTCGGCGAGCACCGCCGCGACCGAGGCCGCGGCCTCGGGAGAGGCGGTCCGCGGGGCCGGCGCCTCGGAGGCCCGGGAGGCGGGCGAGGCCGGGGTGGGGGCGACCGCCCGGCGGGGGGCGGGCGCCGACGCGGGGGAGTCGAAGAAGGCGGTGCCCGGCTTCTCGCCGCTCTCCACAGCGCGTACCGCCGCGAGCAGATCAGCGGCCGGGCCGCTCAGCTTCGTACCGGCCGCGACGGGCCCTTCCTTCTCTGCCTTGCGCTGTTCGATCCGCTTGCGCAGCTCGCGCTGTGCGGCCAGCTCCGCCTCGGCCTCCGACAGCGCGGGCGCGGCGGGGGCCCCAGGAGCGTCGCGCTGTGCGGCCAGCTCCGCCTCGGCCTCCGACAGCGCGGGCGCGGCGGGGGCCCCAGGAGCCTGCTCCGTGCTCTCGGCGTCGTCGTCCGCGCTCGCGGTGCCGTCGGCCGCGACTTCGGCGCTTCCCGCGTCGTCGTCCGCCCCCTCCGCGCTCCCCGCGCCACCCTCGTCGGGCGTGCCGGGCGTGTCGGCGGCCTGGGTACCGGCGTCCTCGCCGGCCTCGTGGTCCTCGGCCGCGGGGTCCGGGGCTTCTCCCCGGGGATGCGCAGTCACAGCGTGCTCCAGTCCTGGTCCGGATAGCGGTGCACGGGCGCCGACACATCGTCGAGCGCCTGGCAGATCTCGTCAGGAAGACTAAGCGCCTCCACTGACAACGCCTGGGTCAGCTGCTGCGCGTTGCGCGCCCCGACGACCGGAGCCACCACCCCGGGCCGGTCCCGCACCCAGGCGAGCGCGACCTGGAGGGGCGTCGTGGAGAGGCCGTCGGCAGCCGTGGCGACCGCGTCCACGATCCGGCTCGCCGCCTCGTCGAGATACGGCTCGACGAACGGAGCCAGCTGATCGGAGGCGCCACGCGAGCCGGACGGCGTGCCGGTGCGGTACTTGCCGGTCAGCACACCGCGTCCCAGCGGGGACGACGGCAGCAGTCCCACCCCGAGGTCCAGCGCCGCCGGAAGCACCTCCCGCTCGACGCCCCGTTGCAGCAGCGAGTACTCCATCTGCGTGCTCGCCAGCCGGGTGCGCACCCCGGGCGCGGCGAGCTGCCAGGTGGCCGCCTTGGCCAGCTGCCAGCCGCTGAAGTTGGACACCCCGGCGTACCGGACGCGCCCCGACGACACGGCCAGGTCAAGCGCCTGCAGGGTCTCGTCCAGCGGCGTCACGGGATCGAAGGCGTGGATCTGCCACAGGTCGACGTAGTCCGTCCCGAGCCGCCTGAGGGACGCGTCGAGCGCGGCGAGCAGATGCCCGCGCGATCCGTCGAAGCGGCGGTAGGGATCCGGCACGCTGCCCGCCTTGGTCGCGATGACCAGATCCTGCCGGGGCACCAGGCTGTCCAGGAGACGGCCCAGCAGGTATTCGGCCTCCCCGCCGCCGTACACGTCGGCGGTGTCGACGAGGGTGCCGCCCGCGTCCCAGAAAACTTTGAGCTGGTCGGCGGCGTCGTGTTCGTCGGTGTCCCGGCCCCAGGTGAGGGTGCCCAGCCCGATCCGGGACACGCGAAGGCCGGTACGGCCGAGATGCCTCTGCTCCATGGGCGCTGAGATTACTGGCCAAGGCCCCACGGGGTGGAGGCCTGTGGACAACCGCCGCCCCGGGCGAGCCTGCCGGATTCCGGCGCCCCGCGCTAGAGTCCCGGGCACAGGAACGTTACTGATCAGTAGAGGGAGCGTGGGTATGCGGCTCGGCATCAATCTCGGTTACTGGGGTGCGGGGATGGACGGCGACAACCTCGCCGTCGCCCAGGAGGCCGACCGCCTCGGCTACGACGTCTGCTGGGCGGCCGAGGCGTACGGATCCGACGTACCGACGGTGCTCGCCTGGGTCGCGGCCCGGACCGAGTCCATCGACGTGGGTTCCGCGATCATGCAGATCCCGGCCCGGCAGCCCGCCATGACGGCCATGACCGCGGCCACCCTCGACTCGCTCTCCGGCGGCCGCTTCCGCCTCGGCCTCGGCGTCTCGGGCCCGCAGGTCTCCGAGGGCTGGTACGGCGTCAAGTTCGACAAGCCGCTGGCCCGCACCCGCGAGTACGTCGAGATCGTGCGCAGGGCGATGTCCCGCGAGCGGCTGTCCTACGAGGGCGAGCACTGGACGCTGCCGCTGCCCGACGGCCCCGGCAAGCCCATCAAGCTGACCGTCCACCCGCAGCGCGAGCACATCCCGCTCTACATCGCCGCGATCGGCCCGAAGAACCTTGAGCAGACCGGCGAGATCGCCGACGGCGCCCTGCTGATCTTCCCCTCCGCCGACCACCTGGAGGAGACCGCGGTGAAGCATCTGCGGGCCGGGCGCGAGAAGGCCGGGAAGACGATGGAGGGCTTCGACGTCTGTCCCACCCTGCCGCTGGCGATCGGCGACGACATCAACGGCCTCGCCGACATGTTCCGCCCCTACACCGCGCTCTACGTCGGCGGCATGGGCAGCCGCAAGCAGAACTTCTACAACCAGCTCGCCCAGCGCATGGGGTACGAGAAGGAAGCCGCCGAGATCCAGGACAAGTACCTGGCCGGTGACAAGGCCGGCGCGGCGGCCGCAGTGCCGCACCAGCTGATCGACCAGACCACGCTGCTCGGCTCGGTGGACCGGATCGCCGACCGGATGCAGGCGTACGCGGCGGCGGGCGTCACGACGCTGACCCTCGCCCCGGCGGGCTTCACGCTCGACGAGCGGCTCGCGGCCCTGCGCGCCGGCACCGACGCCCTGGAGCGCTCCGGCCTCGCCGCCTAGAAACCGGGCTCAGCGCTACGGCCGTGGTGGGGGCTCGGGGGTCCTCCCCGCCACGGCCGTCACAGGGAGCAACGCGCGGCGGGGCTCCCGGGTTACGCCCCGTACCTCTCCCGGGACGCCCGGGCAGGTCCCGCAGCCGTACGGCGCCCGTTCGGCCCTGCCGGGCCCCGCTCGTGTTGCCTACCGACGCGTACCGAATTTGACTGTTCCCCTGCGGACACCGGTGCGAAAGGTGGCAGTGATGCTCTCGGCAAAGAGTCTGTTCCAGGAGATCCTCGACGACGACCGGTCCTTCCGGCTGTTCTGCTCGATCGCCGCCGGCGGGGAGTCGCAGGGCGGCTGGGAGAACGGGCGCATCGCCGCACTCGTACCGCCGGGACTGCGCGAGCTGGCGCCCAAGGTCGCCCGCCACGGTGCCGACGAGGACAAGCACGGCCGGATCTTCAACGCCCTGCTGAAGCAGCGCGGACTCCAGCCCGTGGCGGTGCCGTACGAGACCGACTACACCCTCCTGCTGGAGCGCCGGGGCATCGGCCTCGCCCATGACCGGCTCAGCCGTGAGGACCCGCTCACCGAGCGGGACATCATCGTCTACCTCGCCCACAGCAGGGTCACCGAGCAGCGGGCGTCCGAACAGATGCGGCTCCTGCTCAAGCACTTCGCCGGGCACCCCGTCCTCGGCCGCGCCGTGAAGATGATCTCGCGGGACGAGGACAACCACCTCGCGTACTGCCACGAGGAACTCCTCCGCTTCGCCCGGGCGGGACACGGCCGGACGATCCAGTCCGTCCTGCGGGAGTGCGCCCACGCCGAGATCCGGGTGTACCGCGACGTCAGCCTCGCCGTGATGAGCCACATGGGCGGAGTGCTGCGCTGGCCGCGCGCCAAGGCCGCCGCGCTGGCCGCGGGCATCCACGCGATGTACGCCTACGAGCGGCTGGTGGGCTGGCGGCGCATGGTGAGCCTGCAACAGCCCGCCCTGCGTGACGCGCTGGGCGGCCCGGCCGTATCCGAGACCGAGTACGCCTGAGACGTGCGCCGGCCCTACATCCAGCCGCGGCGCTTGAACAGGCGGTACAGCCCGGCGACCGCGAAGCCCATCAGCACGATCACCGTCGGGTAGGTCCACGCCCAGTCGAGCTCCGGCATGTGGCGGAAGTTCATGCCGTAGATGCCGGCCACCATGGTCGGTACGGCGGCCATGGCGGCCCACGCCGAGATCTTCCGCATGTCGTCGTTCTGCCGCACGCCCACCTGCGCCAGATGCGCCGACAGAATGTCCGAGAGCAGCCGGTCGAGCCCCTCCACATGCTCGACGGCACGCGTCAGATGGTCGTTCACGTCCCGGAAGAACGGCTGCGACTCGGTGTCGACGAACGGCACGCCCGCACTCGACAGCCGTGCCATCGGTGCGCTCAGCGGGTTGGTCGCCCGGCGGAACTCGAGCACCTGCCGCTTGAAGGTGTAGATGCTCGCCGCCGTGTTCTTGGAGTCCCCGGAGGCGGTCGGGGCGAAGACCTGGGCCTCCAGCCCCTCCAGGTCGATCTGGAGCTCGGCCGCGACCTCGATGTAGTGGTCCACCACCGCGTCGCTGACCGCGTACAGCACCGCTGTGGGCCCGTGTTTCAGGACGTCCGGCTCGGCCTCCAGGCGGCTCCGTACCGCCGCGAGGGGCGCGCCCTCGCCGTGCCGCACCGTCACCACGAACGAGTCCCCTATGAACAGCATCAGCTCACCGGCGCTCACGGTGTCGCTCTCCTGCTCGTAGACCACCGGCTTGATCACGACGAACAGCGAGTCGTCGTAGATCTCCAGCTTGGGCCGCTGATGGGCGCGCAGGGCGTCCTCCACCGCCAGCGGGTGCAGCGCGAACTCGCTGCTGACCAGGTCGAACTCCTTCTCCGTCGGCTCGTGCAGCCCGATCCAGACGAAGGCGTCCCCGGTGGCACGTGCCTCGTCGAGGGCATCGGAGAAGTCGGCGGGACCTTCGGTCCGACGCCCGTCCCGGTAAATTCCACAGTCGACGATCACCCGCGCATTCTTCCCTGCCGCGATGCGTTCACGCACCTCTACGCTGGCAGGTATGCCCACGCTCATCCTTGTACGCCACGGACGCTCGACCGCCAACACCTCCGGAGTGCTCGCGGGCCGGACCCCTGGCGTCTCCCTCGACGAACGCGGAGCCGAACAGGCCGCCGCGCTGCCCGGCCGGCTGTCGGCCCTCACCTTCGCGGCGGCCGTCAGCAGCCCGTTGCAGCGCTGCCGCGAGACGCTCCAGCCACTGCTCGACGCCCGCCCCGGCCTCGCGCTGCACACCGAGGACCGGATCAGTGAGTGCGACTACGGCGACTGGTCGGGGCGCAAACTCGCCGAGCTCGCCGACGAACCGCTGATGAGGGTCGTCCAGCAGCACCCATCGGCAGCCGCCTTCCCCGGCGGTGAGTCCATGCGGGCCATGCAGGCCCGGGCCGTCGAAGCCGTGCGGGACTGGAACGCCCGGATCGAGGCCGAGCACGGAGAGGACGCCACATATGTGATGTGCTCGCACGGCGACATCATCAAGGCCCTCGTCGCCGACGCGCTCGGCATGCATCTCGACCTCTTCCAGCGCATCCAGGCCGACCCGTGCTCCGTCACCGCGATCCGCTACACCCGGCTGCGACCGTTCCTCCTCCGTCTCGGCGACACCGGCGACTTCGCGTCCCTCGCGCCGCGCGAACAGGCCGTGGGGGCCGACGCGGCGGGGGACACGGCAACGGATGCGGCCGTCGGGGGCGGCGCTGGGGCACCGTGATCGCTCCGCGCAGTAGGGTGGACGCGCCGTAGAGGCCTTGCGGGACATCCCGCAGGGCCCCGGGGCCGCCCCCCATCCGCCATCACATTCTCAAGGGAGACAGGACGTGTCCCGTCAGGTGTTCCTCTACGACCCGCCGGACCGTTTCGTGGCCGGTACGGTCGGGCTGCCTGGCCGCCGTACGTTTTTCCTGCAGGCGACCTCGCAGGGACGGGTCACGAGTGTGGCCCTGGAGAAGACCCAGGTCGCCGCGTTGGCCGAACGGATCGACGAACTCCTCGACGAGGTCGTCCGGCGGACCGGCGGCAACTCACCGGTGCCCGCCGTGGCACCCATGGACGTCACCGACACCGCGCCGCTCGACGCCCCCGTCGAGGAGGAGTTCAGGGTCGGGACCATGGCGCTCGCCTGGGACGGCGAGGAGCAGCGCATGATCGTCGAGGCGCAGGCTCTCGTCGAACTGGACGCCGACTCCGAGGACGATCTCGCGGAGGCCGAGGAAAGGCTTCTGCAGGACGAGGAGAACGGCCCGCCGATGCTGCGCGTCCGGCTGAGCGGAGCCCAGGCCCGGGCCTTCGCCAAACGCGCGCTCGACGTCGTGAACGCCGGCCGCCCGCCCTGCCCGCTGTGCAGCCTGCCCCTCGATCCGGAAGGACACGTATGCCCGCGCCAGAACGGATACCGTCGCGGGGCCTGACGGAGGCCGGGCTGCGCACCCTGCTCGCCGAGGGGGAGCTCAAGGTCCTCGGCCAGGTCCGGGGCGCGTCGAACGCGGTGCTGTACTGCACGATCGCCTACGACGGCGAGGAACGTCCCTGCGTCTACAAACCGGTCGCCGGTGAGCAGCCGCTGTGGGACTTCCCCGACGGCACCCTCGCCCAGCGCGAGGTCGCGGCGTACGAGATCTCCGAAGCCACCGGCTGGGGGCTCGTGCCGCCCACGGTGCTGCGGGAGGGCCCCTACGGCGAGGGGATGTGCCAGCTGTGGATCGAGGCGGAAGCCGACGACGAGGCCGGTGGCAGCTCCGCAGACGGGCTGCCGCCCCTGCTCGCGCTCGTCGAGGACGAGGAGCCGGGAGACGGCTGGAAGGCCGTCGGCTTCGCCGAGGTGGGAGAGGGGAAGACGGCCCTGCTGGTGCACGCCGACGATCCCCGGCTGCGCCGCCTCGCGGTTCTGGACGCGGTGATCAACAACGGTGACCGCAAGGGCGGGCACCTGCTGCCCGCACCCGGCGGGCGGCTGTACGGCATCGACCACGGCGTCACCTTCAACGCGGACGACAAACTGCGGACGCTGCTCTGGGGCTGGGCGGGCGAGCCGCTGACGGCGGAGGCCGCCGAGGTGCTCGACCGGCTGTCCGCCGGCCTGGAACCGGGCGCGGAGCTCGCCACCCGGTTGGGGGAACTGATCACGACGGCGGAACTCGACGCCCTGCGCGGCCGGGTGGACAGCCTCCGCACGTCCGGCCGGCACCCACAGCCGAGCGGCGACTGGCCACCGATCCCGTGGCCGCCCGTGTGACGTTCACGGCCCGCCTCCGGCCCCCGCAAGCCTGTCCGGCCGCAGCCGGCGCCCTCTCCGCCTCACGGCCGGGCGCCGGGTGAGTCCTGGGCCCGGGGGCGGCGCCCCGGTTCGGGAAGGCGTGTGTAGGGGAAAACCACCGCGTGCGCAAGACCGCCTCTTCGGCCACGATCTGCCATCCGGTTCGTATCCGGAAGCATCGTCCGGTTACGCTCATGACATGCATGCCTGGCCCGCTTCTGAGGTCCCCGCCCTGCCTGGCAAGGGCCGCGACCTTCGGATCCACGACACCGCGACCGGCGGACGGATCACCCTTGACCCCGGTCCCGTCGCCCGCATATACGTCTGCGGCATCACGCCGTACGACGCGACCCACATGGGTCATGCGGCGACCTACAACGCGTTCGACCTCGTTCAGCGCGTGTGGCTCGACACCAAGCGGCAGGTTCACTACGTCCAGAACGTGACCGACGTGGATGATCCGCTGCTGGAGCGGGCCGTGCGCGACGGCGAGGACTGGACCGAGCTCGCGGAGCGCGAGACGGCTCTCTTCCGGGAGGACATGACCGCCCTGCGCATGCTTCCCCCGAAGCACTACATCGGTGCGGTCGAGGCGATACCCGGCATCGTCCCGCTCGTTGAACGCCTCCGGGACGCGGGCGCCGCCTACGAACTCGACGGCGACGTGTACTTCTCCGTCGAGTGCGACCCGCACTTCGGCGAGGTCTCGGGCCTCGACGCCGAGGCCATGCGGCTGCTCTCCGCCGAGCGCGGCGGAGACCCCGAGCGTCCCGGCAAGAAGAACCCGCTCGACCCGATGCTCTGGATGGCCGCCCGTGAGGGCGAGCCGAGCTGGGACGGCGGCTCCCTCGGCCGCGGCAGGCCCGGCTGGCACATCGAGTGCGTCGCCATCGCACTGGACCACCTCGGCATGAGCTTCGACGTCCAGGGAGGCGGCTCCGACCTCGCCTTCCCGCACCACGAGATGGGCGCCTCGCACGCGCAGGTGCTGACCGGCGAGCACCCGTTCGCCCGCGCCTACGTGCACGCCGGCATGGTCGCGCTGAACGGCGAGAAGATGTCCAAATCCAAGGGCAACCTCGTCTTCGTGTCGGCACTGCGCCGGGACGACGTGGACCCCGCCGCGATCAGGCTCGCCCTGCTCTCGCACCACTACAGGTCGGACTGGGAGTGGACCGACCAGGTCCTCGCCGACGCCGTCGAGCGTCTCGCCCGGTGGCGTGCCGCCGTCTCCCGGCCCGACGGACTCTCCGCCGACACCCTGGTCGAGGAGGTGCGGGAGGCCCTGGCCGACGACCTGGACGCCCCGGCCGCACTCGCCGCCGTGGACCGCTGGGCCGCGCGGCAGAACGCCGGAGGCGGCACGGACGAGGGCGCACCCGGTCTCGTCTCGCGCACCGTCGACGCCCTGCTGGGCGTCGCGCTGTAACCCGTACCCGCAGAGACACAGCAGAACGGCCCCGGACTTCGCGAGAGATCGACGAAGTCCGGGGCCGCTGTGCGCCTGGAGGCGGCCGGTCAGTCGTCCGAGGCGTCCTCGTCCGGCCCGGCGGACGGCGGGTCCTCGGGCGTGGTGTCACCGTCGGTGTCCTTCGGCCGGCCCTTCTCCGGACGCTGCGGCTTCGGAGGCCGCGTACGGCCGCTCGAGGTGTCCCGCAGGTAGGCGTCACCGCTCTCCGTGGCATGACCGCCGGGCGCCTGGCCGGGACCGCCGACGTCCCTGCGGCGCAGGTACCGCTCGAACTCGCGGGCGATCGCCTCGCCGGACGCCTCCGGCAGCTCGGCGGTGTCCCGCGCCTCCTCCAGCGTCTGCACGTACTCCGCGACCTCGCTGTCCTCGGCGGCCAGCTGATCGACCCCGAGCTGCCAGGCCCGGGCGTCCTCGGGCAGCTCGCCCAGCGGGATCCGGAGCCCGAGCAGATCCTCGAGACGGTTCAGGAGCGCCAGCGTCGCCTTCGGGTTCGGCGGCTGCGACACGTAGTGCGGCACCGCCGCCCACAGGCTCACCGCGGGCACCCCCGCATGCGTGCAGGCCTCCTGGAGGATGCCCACGATGCCGGTCGGACCCTCGTAACGGGTCTCCTCCAGATCCATGGTCCTCGCGAGGTCCGGGTCCGAGGTGACCCCGCTGACGGGCACCGGCCTGGTGTGCGGGGTGTCGCCGAGCAGCGCACCCAGGATGACGACCATCTCGACGCCCAGCTCATGGGCGAAGCCCAGGATCTCGTTGCAGTACGAACGCCAGCGCATGGAGGGTTCGATGCCACGGATCAGCACCAGGTCACGGGGTTTCTCGCCGCCGACCCGGACCACGGAGAGTCTCGTGGTGGGCCAGGTGATCTTGCGTGTCCCCCCGTCCAGCCACACCGTGGGCCGATTGACCTGGAAGTCGTAGTAGTCCTCGGCGTCGAGCGCCGCGAAGACCTCGCCCTTCCACTCCCGGTCGAGATGCGCGACCGCTGTGGAGGCGGCGTCACCGGCGTCGTTCCAGCCCTCGAACGCGGCCACCATGACCGGGTCGACCAGCTCGGGTACCCCCTCGAGCTCGATCACCCAGGCCTCCTTCCGAAGTTCCCTTGTGTACGGACCAACCTTACGGCTTCCGCCCTGTTCCGTTGCAGCCCGTTTGCGTGCGGAGGTGAAGCGTGCCAGCGCTTGATTCATCCGAGCTGTACCGATCGAAACTGATCAAACTTCGGTGCGACCCTGGACTGGGAAGCCTTCTGAGGGCTATACATCGGATGACCAAGTAGAGATCCGATGTTATTCCCCTGGGGGCGCACATGAGTCTGACCGTCGTGGATTTCGAGGTCGACGACATCCGGTTTCCCACCTCGGAACAGCTGGACGGCTCGGACGCCATGAACCCCGACCCCGACTACTCCGCCGCCTACGTGGTCCTGCGCACGGACGGCACGGAAGGGGCGGGCGAGGAGGGGCACGGCTTCTGCTTCACCATCGGCCGCGGCAACGATGTCATGGCCGCGGCCATCGAGGCGCTCCGCCCCTACGTGGTGGGACGCCCCGCCCCGCGCACGGCCGCGGACCTCGCCGTCCTGTACCGCACGCTCACGCACGACTCCCAGCTGCGCTGGCTGGGCCCCGAGAAGGGCGTGATGCACATGGCGGCCGGAGCCGTCGTCAACGCGGCCTGGGACCTCGCGGCGAGACTGGCGGGGAAGCCCGTATGGCAGTTCCTCGCGGAGATGACCCCGGAGGAGCTCGTCTCCCTCGTCGACTTCCGCTACCTCACGGACGCCCTCACCCCGCGGGAGGCGCTCGACATCCTCCGCGCCGCGGAGCCGGGCCGCGCCGAGCGCACCGAGCGGCTGCTCGCCGAGGGCTACCCCGCCTACACCACCTCGCCCGGCTGGCTGGGATACGACGACGACAAGCTCGTGCGCCTGGCGCAGGAGGCCGTCGCGGACGGTTTCACCCAGATCAAGCTGAAGGTCGGCGCCGATCTGGACGACGACATCCGCAGACTCGCGCTCACCCGACAGGCCGTCGGTCCCGGCATCCGGATCGCCGTCGACGCCAACCAGCGCTGGGACGTGGCCGGTGCGGTGGAGTGGATGAACGCGCTCGCCCCCTACGACCCGTACTGGATCGAGGAACCGACCAGCCCCGACGACGTGCTCGGTCACGCCGCGGTGCGCGCCGGGCAGCCCGTCAAGGTGGCCACCGGCGAACACATCGCCAACCGGGTCGTCTTCAAGCAGCTGCTCCAGGCCGGCGCGGTCGACTTCGTCCAGATCGACGCCGCACGCGTCGCGGGCGTCAACGAGAACCTCGCGGTCCTGCTGCTCGCCGCCAAGTACGGCGTCCCGGTCTGCCCCCACGCCGGCGGCGTCGGACTGTGCGAACTGGTCCAGCACCTCTCGATGTTCGACTACGTCGCGGTCTCCGGCAGCTGGGAGGACCGCGTCATCGAGTACGTCGACCATCTCCACGAGCACTTCACCGACCCGGCCGTGGTCGAGGACGGCCGCTACGTCACCCCCCGGGAACCGGGCTTCTCGGCCCGGATGCTTCCCGCCTCGATCGCCGGACACCGCTACCCGCAGGGCCCCGTATGGCAGGCCCGCCGCACACCCGAGGAGACCGACTGATGACCGGTACGCAGGATTTCGACGGGCTGTCCGCCCTGGTGACGGGCGGCGCATCCGGCATCGGGGCCGCCGTGGCGACCCTGCTGCTCGCCCGCGGGGCACGTGTAGCGGTGCTCGACCTCGATCCGGAGGGCGCTCCCGAGGGGGCGCTCGCCCTCGAGGCCGACGTGACCGATGACGGCGCCGTGCGGAACGCGGTCGAGCGGGCCGCCGCGGAGCTGGGCGGCCTGCACACGCTGGTCTCCAACGCGGGGATCGGCTCGATCGGCACCGTCGAGGACAACACGGACGCGGAATGGGCCCGCGTACTGGACATCAATGTGCTCGGAATGGTCCGCACCGCCCGCCACGCGCTGCCCCATCTGCGCCGCGCCGCCGCCGGGCGGCCCGGGGCCGTGTCGATCACCCAGACCTGCTCCATCGCGGCCACCGCCGGCCTGCCGCAGCGCGCGCTCTACAGCGCGAGCAAGGGTGCCGTGCTCTCCCTCACCCTCGCGATGGCCGCCGACCACGTCCGCGAGGGGATCAGGGTCAACTGCGTCAACCCCGGCACCGCGGACACCCCCTGGATCGGCCGGCTGCTCGGGCAGGCCGAGGACCCGGCCGCGGAGCGTGCCGCGCTCGACGCCCGGCAGCCGCTGGGACGGCTGGTGTCCGCCGACGAGGTGGCCGCCGCCGTCGCCTACCTGGCGAGCCCGGCAGCCGCTTCCGTCACCGGCACCGCGCTCGCCGTCGACGGAGGGATGCAGGGCCTCCGGCTGCGCCCGGCCGCACCCTCACAGAGTTGAACGCAGCCACTGCTCCACGCTCGCCACGTGCACCGTCGCCCAGGACCGGGCCGCCTCGGCGTCCCGGTCCCGCAGCGCGGCAAGGATCGCCCGGTGCTCGTGCAGGGTGCGGCTGACCGCGTCCTCCTGGGTCAGCCCGCGCCACACCCTGGCCCGGGTGGTCGGGCCCGACAGGCCGTCCAGCAGGGAGCACAGCACCGAATTGCCGGAGGACCGGACGATGCCGCGGTGGAACTCCAGATCGCCGGCGACCAGCGCCTCGATGGAGGGATCGGGGCCGAGGGCGTCCAACTGGGCGCTCAGCGCGTCCAGTTGTTCCTCCTCGATGCGCAGCGCCGCCATCGCCGTGGCCGCCGGCTCCAGGATCCGGCGGACTGCGAAGAACTCCAGCACCGTGTCGTCGCGGTGGAAGTCCACCACGAAGCTGAGCGCCTCCAGGAGCAGCTGCGGATCCAGGCTGGTGACGTACGTGCCGTCGCCCTGACGGACGTCGAGGATCCGGATCAGCGACAGTGCGCGCACCGCCTCACGCAGCGAGTTGCGTGACAGTCCCAGCTCGGCCGCGAGTTCGCTCTCCTTGGGGAGCCGGTCTCCCGGGGCCAGCGCACCTGAGACGATCATTCCCTTGATTTTCTCGATCGCTTCGTCGGTGACGGCCATGTGGGGCCTCCTCGCGCACAAGACATCCGATGTATGTCTTTCATTATGCGGTCATGGACGGGGGCGGAGGCCCACGGGGCTGCGAAAGGTCCGGAAACGGGGCGGGCCGCAGGGGCGACGGCCCC
>NZ_JBHWZS010000215.1:0-14623 GCF_042728155.1 Streptomyces sp. NPDC060209 | reverse complement strand
GCCCCGAGGGCGCTCGATTCCTGCCGTCAGTCCTCGGCCCCGCCGTCGGCGGCACGCATCTTGCGTTCGTGCCGACGCTCGCCGTAGGCCCCCGCCTCGCGGATGCCGTCGCGGGCGACGCCGATCCCCTCGCGGCCGAGGCTCGATGCCGACTCGACGGCCGAGGCCCCGGCGGCGGCGATCTGCCCGGCCGCGCCCGCCGCCTGTCCGGCGGCGCCCGCCACGGCGGCGAGGGCGCCGAACGCGGCCGTCATCGCGCCACCCGTGGCCCGACCGGCGGGCTTGGCGGGCCCGGCCTGGCCCCCTTTCCCGGTCTTGGCGTCCGCGGCGGCGGCGGCGCGGGCCGCGGTCGAATTGGCGGCGGCGGCGCCGACGCTGGCGAGGATGCCCTCGACCTTGGTCCCGTCCGTGAGGGTGAGGCGGAATCGGCCGGGCTTGCCCTGGGCGAGGATGCCGAGGTTCGCGGCGGTGAGCTGCTCGACGGGAAAGAAGCACTGCGCGCGGCGTCCGCCGTCCTCGCCCTTGTGCTTCTGGCCGCACGTCGCCGTGACGGTCTTCCCGTTCGCCATGAGGGTGAGCTCGCGTGGGGTGTCCCGCTCGCCGCGGCCGGGGCACCGCAGGGTGTCGTTTCCGATCTTGAGAGGTCCGCGGACCTTGATCGCAGCCATGGGCAGGGCTCCTTACTTCTTGGCGATGGCGGTTGCGGTGGCGGTGGCCGTGGCCTTGGCGAACAGACCCCGGGCGGTGGCGGTGCTGGTGGCTTCGGCGGTGACGCTCCCCCCGCCGGCACGTCGCTTGACGACGACGACGAACAGGCCCAGGACGAGGGCGAGGACGAACGCGAACTTCGCCAGGAGGACGAGCGAGGCGACGAGGGCGGCGAGGCCCTCGGCGAACAGGCCGAGGGCGTAGGCGCCGAGGACCGAGGAGCCGGACAAGGAGAGCGCGAGGAGCGCCGTCGTCTTGGCCCAGGTGGGTACGGGCGCGGACTGGGGGGCCTCGGGGGCGGCGGCCGGGCCGGTGGGCTCGATCTTGGAGACCAGGAGCCACACCCGGGCGCCGTTGGGGGTGACGGCCTCGACGGCGCCCGGAATGGGCACCGGGGACAGGTACGGGAGGGTCGTCGCCAGTGCGGCCGTCTCGACGGGCTCGGGGCGGTAGAGGACCGGCTCGGCGGGGGCGGTGCGGGCGGTGACGTCCATCGGGTCTCGACTCCTTGTGCGCGGGGTTTCGGGGTGTCGGGGCGGTGTCCTGGGGGGTGGCTTTGCCCCTGTTTGTGCAGGTCTGGGCGGTGTCTAGGGGGGTGTCGGGCCCCTGGGCGGGGTGTCCGCTGGGGACACCCCGGCCGGGGGGCCGACACGTCCGGGACACGTCCCCACCTGCGGTTTTGCGGCGGGGACACCTTCCCGGACACGTCGGTTCGTCCCGTTATGCACCGAGTACGAGCGTCAGGTCCGTGCGGCGGAATCCGCGGCCCTCGGTGCCCGCGAGGGTGGTCACCTTGACGCGGTCGAGCGTGCGGCCCGACCCGTCGAGGGCCTGCTCGATCTCGCGGCCGAGGCGGGCGCCGACGCGGCTCGACCATTGCTTGTCGCTCTCGCCGTCACGCTGGCCCCAGTCGGCCGCCGGGTCCTGCTTGTGCAGGAGGCGGGCAATGTCGGTACTGCCGAGCTCCTCGGCCTCGGCCGCCTCGAACGCGTCCCGCATCTGGGCGAGGATGCCGGACACCGTCAGGAGGCCCGACGCGGCGTAGCCGGTGAGGGTGCCGGCGGCGAGCCGCAGGGCCCGGCCGCGGGCGCAGATGACCTCGAACTCCTGCGGGGTGATCAGGTCGACTTGCAGCTTCTCGGAACCGGCCTCCTCGGCGAGGATGCCGACGCCGATCCGACCCAGTCCGGCGGCGGTGTGCCCGCGCTTGGCCTGTCCGTCGCCGAGGATCATGTCGGACGACGTGTCGTCCACGGTGTGCACGCTGTACCGCTTGAGGATGACGTCGCGGAAGTCGGTCGGGACCGACTTCGCACTCGGGCGCTGGGCGGCGGCCACGATGATGAGGCCGCAGGCCCGGCCGCGCCGGATCAGCCGGGCGAGCTTCTCGACGAGGGCGGCGAACTCCTTCAACCCGTCCTTGCGGGCGAGGACCACGCCGAACGCCTCTTGAATCTCGTCGATCAGGAACATGAGGACGGGCATTCCGTGCGCCTCGGCCATGGCGGGCGTGAGACGCATGTCGGGGCGCTCGGCCTTGGGCATCCGCCGGATTTTCGCAAAGCGGGTGTCCATTTCCTCGATCAGCTCGTCGACGAGCTCAATGAACTCGTCGACGCTCGCGGGGTCGGCGCCGATGATCACGCGGTGCGCGATGTTTTCGAGCTCCTCCCAGTCCGCGCCGCCCTTGAAGTCGGCGAGGAGCATCCGGCACTGAGGGTCGAGGGCACCCGCGGCGGCCGGCACTCGCATTGCCGACGTCTTGCCGTACCCCTGGGCACCGCCGAACAGCATTGAGGACCAAAGGAGTTGGAGCGTCTTCCGCAGGCCCTTGCGGTTCGAGCCGAAGGGGACGCCGTCCCAGATCGACCAGCGGTCGGCGTCGACCAGCGGGGACACGGGCGCGTCACCAGCGAACGGCACCGTCGCCGAGACCCAGAGGACGACGTCGGCCGGGGTCTCGCCCTGCGTCAGGTCGATGCGTTCCAGCGACAGGCCCAGGGCCCCGGCGAACTGCTCGGCCTTGCTCTTGAGGGCCTTGCAAATGACGTTGGCCGGGAGCTTGAACTCAAGCGTTGTGTTGCCGAGCTCGTCGCGGGTGGCGAGGCCCACGGGCTTGATCTCCTGCTCGGCCGTCAGGAGCTTGATCTCGCGCAGGGCGTTGGTGATCCGTTCGTCAGTCACCGGGCCGTCGTGGTCGGCCCCCGCGGTGCTGTCGAGGAACGCGAACGTTCCGTCGGGCGCCCGGCGGGCGAGCTCGCGGTGTCCGAGGACGTACAGGAGGCCGAAGAACGGGATCAGGGCCGGGGCGGTGAGGACCAGGCCCCAGGTCTCCCCCAAGGCGATGACGGCCGCGGCGTAGGAGGTGCAGCCGGTCAGGGCGTAGACCGTGACCGGCTCACGGCGCCGCGCCTTGGCCTCCTTGCGCCGGTCGGCCCGCAGGTCGGCGATGTGCTCGGCCCCCGCCTTGGCCCGGCGGACCTTGTCGGCGAGCTCACCGTACTCGGTGGCGAACAGGTACGACCACGCGTCCCGGGCGCCGACGCGGGCCCCGATCCCGCTCGTCTTGATGAACCGCCACAGGTAGACGGGGCTGCGGGTGGCGTGGAAGGCGGCCGAGTTGAGCCACACCGCGCGGCGCTGCCGCCACACGCCCGGGTCGAGGAACGTCTCGGGGATGATCGGGCGCAGGCCGAGGGATGCGCGCTCGTCCTCGTCGAGCTCGTCCTCGTCGAGCTGCTCGAAGGTGCCGGCCTCGGCCGTGGCCTCCTCGACCTTGTCCAGTCGCACCGTGCCGGTGAACAGGTCGGCGACGCCGTTCTCGGTCTGCTGTGCGGCGGTCCGGGAGAGCTCGCCGAGGCGGAGGAGGGTCTCGGGGTCCTGGTAGGCGGTGAGGTTGACGAGCTGTGCCTCGCGCTCGCCGTGCTCGGTCTCGGTGGTGCTCATGGGGGTGGTTCCTTCCTCAAGTGCGTGGGCCGTCGGCCCGGCCGCCGGGGGGAGGGGCGGCCGGGCCCGGGGGCGGTTCAGTGCGCCGCGTGCTCGCGGGCGAGGGCGTCGAGGGCGAGGTGAAGGCGGGCGCGGGCGGTGTCGGAGCCGCAGCCGACGGCCGTTCCGTACTGGAGCGACTCGCGGGCCGCCTCGGCGGCCTCCCACGCCTTCACCCCGTGCTCGCTGGCCGGGGGGTGGGCGTCGAATTCGAGGTAGACGAGGCCGAGCTCGGCGGCGCAGCGCCCGAGCTGGGGGTGACGGTCGGCGGCGTGCTGGTCCGCCTGGGCGGCGAGCTCGCGGGCGATCTGTCGGTAGACGCTCTCGGCGGTCACTTCTTGCCCTCCTTCTTGGCGGAGGTCTCGGCGGCCTTGGCCTTCTTGGTGGCGGCGCGGACCGCCGACGCCTTGGCGGCGGACCGGATCAGGGCCGGGCCGAACAGGACGAGGGCGAAGATCACGGCGCCGATGGCGGCCGACCACGTCCACCCGGTCTCGGGCGAGAGGGTGATCGTCGGGTAGATGCCGGCGGGGGCGGCGAGGATCAGGAGCCGGGGCGGGGTGAATGAGGCGCTCATCAGTTCTTCCTCTCGGCCTTGACGGCGTCACGGAGCTGCATCGCGTACCGGGTGTTGCCGCCCCCGATGGCCATGCGGACGTTGCTCACGGAGAGGTCCGCGGCGCCCCCGGGGAGGACGTCCGCGAGGGAGCGGACGCGTTCGAGGTGGGCCTCGTCGAGGGGCTTGTTCGGGACCTTCGGAGCGGTCCGTCCGGTGAGGCGGCCGATTGCCTGCTTCCCTTTGCGCCCAAGGGCTTTCGCGGTTCGGCCGCCCTTACTCGGACCCCCGTTCGGACCGTTCGAGGAGCGGCGCGCGGCCGGTCCGTCGTCGCCGTCGCCGCCGCCGAACACGTCGCCGAGGAGCTGCTCGACCATGAGGGTTTCGACCCCCACGCCGTGCGCTGCGGCGAGTGCCTTGTCTGCCTCGCCTCGGTGCGCGATGACACCGGCCGTGACGGCGAGCTCGGCGCCGTGCGTGTCCTGCCACGCGTCCGCCCACGCCTTTTCGTGGTCGACGCTGCCGTACGGGTGCGCGGTCAGAATGTCGGTGTACCGGGCGTACACGGCGGGGAACCGGCGGCGGCGCTTACGGTCGTGCCGGCGGCGGCGCCGGGCCTCCTTGCGCTGGGCCTTGGTGCGGGTGGCCTTTGTGCCGTGACGGCCCCACCCGCGGACCTCCCAGAAGAACACCCCGGCGTACGAGGCGGCGGCGAGGACCCAGGCGAGCCATCCGCCGGACGGGCCGGGCGCGTGCGAGTAGTTGATGACGGCGGCGAACGTGGCGCACGCCCACATGACCACCCGGAAGCGGCCGACGGGGCGGCCCTCGCGCTTGGCGCGCTCACCGCTCACGGTGGCGACCCAGGCCCCGGCCTCCAGCATCACGGCCAGGCACAGGCTGATGATCCCGGGGAGGTCTTCCCCGTTGAGGGCGCGGAGCTGGAAGTACAGGGCCGGGACGATGCCGCACGCCATGACGACCAGGGCGCCGACGGTGTCACCCTCCTTGCCGAGCTTGGCGAACAGCTCGGCGCGGGCCTTCTTCCGCTCGGCCTTGCGGCGGGCCTTCTCGCGCTTGCGCTCGGCGCGGAGACGGCGCTCCTCCTCCTGCCGGGCCTCTACGTCCTTGCGGCGCTGCTCGGCGCGGGCCTCGTCGCGGATACGGGCGGCCTCGGCCTCGGCAAGGCGTTCCTTGCGGGCGGCCTCGGCCTCGGCGAGGCGGTCGCGGCGGTCCTCCTCGCGGTCGTTCTTCCGGTCGAGGCGGCGCTCCTCGCGGTACGACGTACTCACTTGGCGATCTCCTTACGGGCGCCCCGGCGGACGAGGGGGCAGATGGGGCAGTGGGGGAAGGGGCGGCCGACCCGGTCGGCGCGGATGCCCTCGGCGGCGAGGAGCACCCCGACGGCGGCGGCGGTGATGGCCTGTCCGGCGTGTCCGGCGATCACCGAGACGACGAACCAGTCGGCGAGGAGGAACAGGACCACGGCCGACGTGGCGATGTGGTGGACGGCGGCGGCGGTTCCGGCGGCCGAGACGACGAGGACTCGGCGGGCGGCGGCGGTCATCGGGCCGTGCGGGGGGTCGGGACCGCAGGCGGGACCGGCGCGGCCGGGGATGCCGGCGGGGCGGTGCGGGGGCGGGGAAACGTCGCGGCCACGCGGACGGCGAGGCGGGCGAGGACGGCGGCCCCGGCGAGGAACGCGGCGGCCTTGACCCCGGTCACCAGGGCGGTGAGGAGGGTCACGACGAGCGGCGCGGCGAGCTGGGCGAGTCCCGCGAAGACGAGGACCAGGACCAGGAGGGCGGCGGGGTGCAGCCGGTCGGCGGAGCCGAGGAGCGCACGGGCGGCGCGGGCGGTGGCGCGGCGGGTGATCGTCACGCGGCCCACCCCCCGGCGAAGTCGTCGGCCTCGTAACCCTGGGCGTCGTCCTCGCGCTCGATCTCCTCGACGATTCCGGCGATCACGTCGAGGGACACGTCGCGCGGGATGTAACCGGAGTCGGCCATGTCGACCAGCGCGTACAGGCGGGCGAGCTCGTCGAGCTCGTTCTCGTCGCCACCGATGGGGCCGAGGACGAGGTCGACGTCGAGGCCCAGCTCGGCGGAGAGGTCGAGGCGGGACGGGACGGTTCCGGCGGCGGAATCGGCCGTGCCGATTCGCAGGTTAAGCGCGGTTTCGGGCATGGTGGTGCGCACGCGGAATCACTCCTCTGTCTGTCAGGGGAGTCCGCCGAGCGGCCCCGGTGTGCGTGGACTAGACGCCCCGGGGCCGCGCCCTTTCGGGCGTGGCGGACCACTGCGACTCAGACCCGAGGGCCCTCGTCGGTGCCGTTTGATCGGCACGACATGAGTGAAGCACCGAATGGAATCCATTGCAATAGTCTTGGATTCCATCCATGCTTGTGTCGGTAGCAAGCGCCATGGAATGGCTTCCAGATAAGGTGACCGCATGACAGAGGACGAGCCGCGCCGAGCGACCTTTCGCGCAGTCGCCGACGAGGTGCGCACGCGCATCCAACAGGGCACATACGCCCCGGGTGCCAAGCTCCCCACCGAGGGGGAGCTCGCCGACGAGATCGGCACGAATCGGGGGACCGCCGCACAGGCATTGCGCCTGCTCGCCTCCGAGGGACTGATCGACAAGAGCCGCCGGGGCATGTTCGTGCACCGGATCGTCAAGAAGATCGTTCGGGACTCGACGTCGCGCTATGTCCGGGCCCGCCGCGAGGAGGGGCAGGCCCGAGGAGCATTCGAGGCCGAGATCCGCGGCCTCGGCATGACCCCGTCGAGCGTCACCACCACACAGCACGCACAGCCGCCGGCATGGGTGGCGGACCTCCTCGGGGTAGACGCAAACGATGTGTCGACCCTCGCCCGCATCCGGCGGATGCTCGCCGACGACGTCCCCGTACAGCTCGCAACGTCGTACCTCCCCCTCGCCATCGCCGAGGGGACCAGGCTCGAAGAGATCGACACGGGGCCGGGCGGGTCGAAATCACGCCTCGCCGAGCTCGGCCACCCGCAGGCCACCATCACGGAGGAGATCGACGTCCGTCCTCCTACCGCCGAGGAGGTCGGGGCCCTCGACATGCGGGAGGACCAGCGCGTTTACGAGATCGCCCACATCGGGCGCACCGAGGACGGCCGCACGGTCGAGGTGACCGTTCACGTACTGCCCACCCACCTGTGGCGCCTGTCCTACTCCTGGCCGCTCGGCCCTACCCACTGACCACCCCACCGGAAGGGATCACGCACATGGCACAGAACACCATCGGCGCAAACGGCGGCATCGTTCGGGACGCCCGCAGCCGGTACCGCACCGAGAACCGCGAGGCGAACGGCGCGCACGGCGCGTACGAGAGCGAGACGCGCCGCGGCGGCGGGGCACCCCGCGCCGAGGTGACGGTGAACCGCGCCGAGGCCCCGGCCGACGTCGCCGAGCTGCTCGGCGTCGAGGGACCGGTCGTCGTCCGCGCCCGGCGCATGTACGACGGTGAGCGCCTGGTCCAGCTCGCCGACACATGGATTCCGGCGGACGTCGCCGAGGCCGCCGGTATCGAACAGGTCGACACCGGAGCGGGCGGGATCATCTCGCGGATGCGCGAGGCCGGTTTCGACCAGGGCGCCGAGGCCGTCGAGGACGTCGACCAGCGGCCCGCCACGGCGGACCAGGCCGAGGCCCTCGGGGTCGAGGAGGGCGAGCTCCTCCTCACCGTGACGCACGTCGGCCGGACCGCCGAGGGCCGGGTCGTTGAGGTCACCCGGCACACCCTCGGCCGCGGCTGGACCCTGCGCTACGCCGCGCCGCTCGACTGACGCACCCGCACAACACGGAGCGCCCGCCCCTTCTCGGGGCGGGCGCTCTGTCGTTCCCGGCCGGGGTGCCGGCGCCTTTCGGGTCAGTCGTCGTCGGGTGCGCTCCCGATCCATGCGACGGGGTGTCCCCCGGCCGTGGTCCCCCAGTGCGGTGCGGTCGAGTCGTGGCCGGTGTCGAGTACGCAGATACGCCCCCACCGGCCGTGTTTCCCGGGGCACGTCCGGGTGAGGGTGTCGAGGTCGGCCTCGCGTTCGGCCCGCTCGTATCGGTCCCGGAAGGGCTGGAAGTGGGGCCGCAACTCCTCGCCGAGGAGGGCCTCGGTCCGCTCGATCTCCTCCCCCAGGCGCCGAACCTCCGGATCGGCCAGCACGGCGGCGATGGCGGTCTCGGCCTCCCACCACGCGCGCCGCCGGGCGTGCTCCTCGACGGCCGCCGCTACCCGGTCCGGCGTCGAGCTGTCCGCCGCCGCTCCCCCCGCCGGCATCAGGGCCCCGAGACGATAGCGACGATCAGAACCTCGCGCCGGGCCTCGTCGACCCGGTACAGGACGCTGGTCCACGCCATCCGTCCGGCGACGTTGAGTAGTGCGGTGTAGAGGCCGCCGACCCGGTCCGGGTACAGCTCGCCGCAGGTGTACGGCGAGGCGGCGACCCGCTTCTCGAAGCCGAGGACGGCGGCCCGCTCCTCGGCCGTGGCCGTGGCCAGTCCAGCGCGGCCGGTCTCGCTGTAGGCGACGGCCCACGGGGTGCCTTCGGTCACCGGCCCGCCTCCTGGTGGCCCTCGGCGCCGAGGATCTCCTCGGACGTGAAGCGGGGGGCGGCCGGATCGGTCGAGGCCGCGACGGCGGCGAGGATCTCGGGCCGGGTCCGCATGACGAGGCGGTGCCGCCACGCGCGGACGAGCGCGGCGTACTCCTCGGGGTCGTCGAGGTCGAGCTCGCCGAGCTGCGCCTCGAACTCCTCGCGGTCCGCCGCCGAGGCCGCGGTGAGGGCGGCCCGCAGTTGCGTGACGGTGCGCGGGCCGCCGCCGTGCTGTGTGCGGTACGGGTTGGTCGGTTCCTCGACGGGGAGGGCGCTCACGGGTTGATCTCCTTGGACTCGGGGCCTGCTTTGCGGAAGCGGAGACCGACGCGGCCGTGTCCCTCGTCGGTCTCCGCGTACGGGATGCCGGCGGCGTCGAGCTGCGCCCGGGTCAGGTCGAGGGCGTTCGTCTTACCCGACCCCGACTGACCGACGAACAGGGCGCGTTGGGCCTCGGGCGAGTACCGGCTCACGCGGCCCACGGCGATGATCTCCTCGGCGAGACGGCGGGCCTCCGGGGTGAGCAAGGCGGCGGCCTCGTCGTACATCTCGACGCGCGGGCGCCCGGAGTCGCGGGACGCGGGGACGGGGATCAACTCGCCTTCCTGGGGGGCGTGTTCGGGCTTCGGTTCCTGGTCCATGAGGGTCCTTCCGGGGTCAGGCCGTGGCGTCCTTGACGAGGGCGGGGCGGGTCCGGGTCTCGACGGCGGCGACGGCCTGCCGGGGGAGGGCGAGGACGCCGTCGAGGAGCTCACGGGCCTTGGCGTAGGCGGCGCGGCGCTCATGCTCACCCCCGTTGCCGTCGAGGGCGATTTCGAGGAGCCCACGGGCCCGGGTGACGGTGGCGCGCTCCTGGCTGGGCAGGTGGCGCAGGCCGGTTTTCCGGGCGTGCTCGTCGGCGGCCCGCCATGCGGTTTTCAGTTGGCTGACGGCGGGCCGGTAGAGGTTGAGGTCGCCCCCTCGGCGGGCGTCGGCGGCGGTGTCGAGGGCGTGCAGGAGTGCCGCGGTCTGGGGCACGGTGACGTCGTCGAGGGCCGGGCGGTCGAGAACGGCGAGGACGTCGCACAGGTAGGCGGCGTGCGCGTCGAGTACCTCGTCGTGCTCGGCCTCGATGGCGCGGCGGCGCTCCTGGGCGGCGGTGTCGGCCGCGCGCCGGACGGCCTTGCGGGCGCGGCGGCGCTGAATGAGCGACCACAGGCCGTACCCGCCGAAGCTCACGGCGAGGCCGACGGCGCCGAAAGCGAGGGGGAGCCAGAGGCTAGACCCGTCGTCGCTCTTGGGGTGGGAGTCGGCCGCCGGTTTCGAGGGGTGCCCACCGTCGAGGGCGCCCTCGAACCAGTCCCGCAGCGGTCCGAAGTTCGAGAGCACGACGAGCGCCACCATGCCGGCGAGTAGCCGCACGACGGCCATTCCGAACTCCTTGCGCACGACTGCCGCGAGGACACCGGCCACGGTCCCGAGCGAGACAACCATCGTGGCGACGGTGGTTACCCATTCGATCATCAGGCGGCGGCGGCGCCGCTCTTGCGCGTGCGACGCGCGGTCCCGCCCTCACCACCCTTGGCGGTCCGGGATCGGGTGGGCTTGGGCTTCGCCTTCGCGGCCTTGGCCGCGTCGCGCTCCTCGGCGGCCTGGTCGAGCCACCCGGGGTGCTGGTTCTCGATCAGGGTCCGGAGGTACTGAGCGGCGATGCCGGCCTCGCGGGCGACGGCCGACAGGTGGCCGTACGCGGTCGACGTCATGGCCTCCTTGACGGCCGCGTCGAGCAAGGCCGCCTTGTCCTTCTTGGCCTGGGCCTCGGACGCCTCGGATGCCTCTCGCAGTTCCTTGATCGTCTTCACGGGGGTGTCAGTCATACCCCGAGGATGACACGTCCGGAGATTCACTACAAGCAAGACTTGTAGTTGACGTGCAACCGTGGAAGAGTGTGCACCGGTCGGGCCGGATTCGCCGGACCCCGCTAGCTGCCGTTATGAGCCCAGCTCACAAAAAGTGAGGTCACAGCATATGGGGAAGTTCGCAGCCGCCTTGAGTACCAGCGAGCGCACGCTCCGGATCACGGTCGCGGCCCTGATGCGCGCTTGCGGCGAGAATCAGACGTCGCTCGCCGCGGGCCTGCGGATCACTCAGGGGCAGGTCTCGCGCAAGCAGACCGGCGCCGCCGCGTGGTCCCTCGGTGACATCGACCGGCTGTCCGCGCACTACGGCATTCCGGTTCCGGATCTCCTGTGCGGTCCGACCCATGCCGTGGAACAGCTCTCCCCCCGGCGCCTCGCCTCGGTGCTCGGCGGATCGCAGGAGGTCATCACGGTCTGACCTGGCACAGGCCGCGCGCCTGCCGCTCGACTCGCTCCACACATGCGAAAAGCCCCGTCGGGGTCATAGGAGGTGGCTCTCCTACCCGTCTGAGGCTTTCGCGTGGACCCTGCTCTAGGTCTGTGGCGGAGTCTACCCGCGCACCCCCGGGTGAGACACCGCAGCGGACGGAAAGGCCGATTAGTGGCACCCCACCGTGATATCAGTCCCGACGACTGCCCCAACTGCCACAAGGTTTACGGGGCCCTTGAAGAACACCAGACGGCCGACCCCGAGAAGTGGCTCACAACCGAGGCCCTCGGTCGGATGATCGGCCTTAAGAAGCGCGCCACTCAGGACCACTTGGCGCACCTGTTCGCACACTCCCGTATCGACGCCGACCGGCGCACGCCGCTGGGCGGCGGGATCGGTCAGCCGTTCTTGCCGGGGGCCCAGGAGTGGGCCGCGAACATCGTTGCGCCGGACCCCACCTGTGCGAAATGCCTCGTCGCCCTCGCCGGAATCGGGTGGGAGGGGCAGGTCCACATGGAGGAGCTCGCCAAGATCGCGGGCGTGAGCCTGCGGACCATCGAGCGCCACCGGCCGCACCTCGTACGCGCGGACCTCGTCGCCTTCCGCCCGGTGCCGATCCGGGAGAACGGGAAGAACCTCGGCCGCCGCCCGGACCGCTTCACCCTGTTGAGCGGGTTCACCACGCCGCGCCTGGAAGGGGCGGCCCTGGAAGCGGTGCCGGCACTCTCCGAGTCCATCATCGACCGCGTCCGCTGGTTCGTCGGCGTCACCGCCGAGGAACGCGCCCTCGCCGCCAAGTCTGTTGCCTGGTGCCTGCGCAACGGGTGGCCCGAGGAGGCCCTCCTCCGTGCGCTCGACGCGACGGAGAACCGGCAGGCGTACCGGCCTAACGGCTACCTGGACAAGCTCCTCCGCAAGCTCCCCGCGCAGTACGTCATCCCGGCACGGCAGATGGTCACCCAGCGGACCGCGCCGCGCAGGCTCGATTGCGCGATCTGCGACACCCCGTTCAAGACGACGATGCCCGGCCATGTGCTGTGCGGCGGCGCCGTCTGCCTGCGGCCGGAACTGGCCGTCATTCCCCCGACCACCACCGTCTTTAAGCTCGCCTGAGAGGAGCCGTGACCATGGGAAAGCTCGTCGATGCAATGCGAGCGCGGTTCCAGACGCGCAACGCCCCTAAGACCGCGCGGGGTCAGTTCAACGCCCTGATGCGCAAGGAGAAGGGCAACACGGCGAAGGTGGCCGAGCGCCTCGGCGTGTCCCGCCGGACGGTACAGCGGTACGTCAAGGGCGAGCGGAACATCGCCAAGTCGAAGCCCGAGATCCTCGACCGCTTGCAGAAGGAGGCCGTCAAGGACCACCAGCCGCGCGTGACGGCTCGGGCGCAGAAGGAGGCCCAGCGGCGCGGTATGACGATCGAGACCCGGGCGTCATTCGGGTTCACCGCGGGCCCGGACACCACGGACGACCCGCGCGTACGTCGCCTCACCGAGGACGTGCCCGAACACCTGATTCCGCAGGTGTTCGACGCCCTGCGGGCGGGTGACGAGGACGAGTTGAACCGGCTCCTCGGGCAGGGGCTCGCCGAGGAGTATTTCCGCACCCCCGGCACCGACGCCGAACAGCTCGACGTCGAGTTCACAGACATTGACTACGTGGAATTGGACCTCCGCTGATGACCGAGAAGACCTACGCCGCTCCCCTCCTGGTCCTCGACGCCGAGGGCGGGGTCCTCATCGCTCACCGCACGGACGTACAGCGCATGGAAGTGCCGGCGGACGTCGTCGACCTGGCGACGGCCGCCGAGTGGGCCGTCGCGTACGGCCTGGGCGCCGGTCCTCTGTCGCAGTACGGCGAGGAGTCCGGCCCGCTCCTGGTCCTCACCGAGGGCGCCGTCGAGGCCCTCGGCCTGCCCGCCCGGCTCGACGACCGCAAGCGCCTGCGGGTGCCGGACGACCACCCGGCGGTCAAGGCCGTGGAAGACGGCGGATGGAAGCTCTCCCGCGCGGGCCTCGCCCCCTGGTCCTTCCTGTACCGGGACCGCGTCGAGGTCCACGTCGCCACGATCCCGTGGGGCGCGTTCGCCGATCACCTCCGGTGGGGCGGGATTGAGGACGTCGCCGCCGACCCGGCCGCCCTCGCGTACGTCCTCGGCCAGTACGCCGAGCGCGTGATCACGCCGACCGGCTCGACGGCCGCTTGCAGCCTCGCCCTGATGACCGCCCTTCGGCCGCCGACCCGGCTCGTCCGGGACCGGGGCACCGGACGGCCCCACCGGGTGCCGGTCGAGGGCTCGCTCTCCGCGCCGGTCGACCCGGCCCCGCCCGAGGCGCCGGACGAGCACCCGCTCGCCAAGGACCGCACCCGGGACGAGGCCAAGGACCCCGCGCACGTCCTCGCCGAGGAGGCCCTCGCCTGGCACCGGGCGCCGACCGAGGCCGAGGCCGCCGCACCGTACGTCGTCGGCGTCGACATCAACGTTGCGTTTCTCGCGGCGGCGAACCGGCTCACGGTGGGAATCGGCGAGGCGGTCTACACCGACGGGCCGCGGTTCGACAAGAAGGTTCCGGGGTCCTGGCTCGTCGACCTGTCCGGCGCCGAGCTGCGCACGAAGGATCTCGTCACGAAGGCATGGAAGACGCTCCCGGCCGAGTTCCCGAGTCCGTTCACCCCGGACGGGAAGACGCCGACGGGTCCGGCCTGGTACGCGACGCCGACCCTGGCGTACGCGGTCGAGCTGGGGATCGAGGTCCGGCCCATCGCGGCGTGGCTGCGGCCCGAGGCGGGCGGGTACCTCGACCTGTGGCACAACCGGTTGAGGGACGCCTACATGGACACCCTCGCCGATCTCGGCATCACGGCCGACATGGACGAGGAGCCTTTCCTCGCGGCCATGTCCACCGTCAAGGAGCGCGACCCCGAGGCCGTCGCCCTCCTGTCTGCGATCAAGCAGACGGCGAAGGGCGGTATCGGCAAGTTGCGGGAGAAGCCGCAGGGGAAGCGCGAGGGGCGGCACGCGCCGTGGCCGGCACTCAAGCGCCCGACGTGGCGGCCGGACATTCGCGCCGCCGTGATCAGCGCGGCGCGGGTCGGCGCCCACCGGAAGATGGTCAAGACGTGGAACGCGACGGGCCTCGTCCCGCTCGCCGTCCTGTCTGACTGCGTGATCTACCCCTCGGCGTACCCGACGGCCCGCGCAGTCGTGCCGCGCAAGCCCGACGGGACGCCCCTGCCGGGCGGGTTCCGCCTCGGCCCGAACCCTGGCTACGTCAAGGAGGAGGGCGTCCGGCCGATGGAGTGGTTCCGAGAGACGGTGGCCAAGGGCGCGAACCCGGCGCGGTTCATCAAGGAGGGCCGGGACGCGGGCCGCGAGGAGTAGGGCGGACCGCGTACGGCAGGGGCGGGCCCCGGTAGACACCTACCG
>NZ_JBHWZS010000214.1:0-14686 GCF_042728155.1 Streptomyces sp. NPDC060209 | reverse complement strand
GTCCGGGGCCTGTCGCTGTGCGCAGGGCGAGCGGGTTCAGGCAGAGCGGGTTCTGGCAGAGCGGGTTCAGGACACGGTGGCGGCCATTGCGCCGCCGCCGGTGGCGACCGGGCCGCTCGGCTTGGGGGCGGAGAAGGGCGGCGTGTCCTGACGGCACGTCGTTCCGGCCGGCGGAAGCGTGCCGTCGACGAAGTAGCGGCTCTCGTGGTCCTGGACGCAGGTGCTGGGGTTCAGCAGCGCGGTGTGTCCGTACCCCTCGTTGGTGAGCAGGCGGGCGTCGGCCAGCTCTTCGGCCATGGCCCGCGAGTTCGGGTAGGCGGTGGAGGGGTCGTAGGCGGTGCCGACCACCAGGACGGGGTTCGCGGTCTGCTTGTTCCAGGGTCCGGTGTAGCGGCCGGGGGAGGCGGGCCAGGTGGCGCACCCCGCGGCCGCCCAGGTCCAGAAGCGTCCGGCGTCGCCCGCACGGGCGGCGGAGGCTTCCTCCAGGGCGTGGTAGACACCGGGGTCACGCGGATTGGGGCTGTCGCCGCAGAGCACCGCGGCGGCCTGTTCCTCACCCAGGTACGGATTCGGATCCGGGACCGGCGGTGCGGGCGGGAAGGGGGCCGGCTCCGGGGCGCGGCCCTGCCACAGAGCCTCCAGCCGGCCGGCGAGGTCGGCCCACCCGCTGACGAGGTAGAGGCCGTTCACCGCGTCGGCGACCGTACGGGCGTAGGTCCACGTGTCCACGGGCTTCTTCCGGAGCCGCTGTGTCAGCTCGTCGAACTTGTCCCGGGTGGCTTTCGGAGTACCGGCGGAGAAGGCGCAGCGGGCGGTGGTGGTGGAACCGCACAGGTCGAGGAACTTGTCCAGGGTCGCTGCCGCGCTGCGGTCCGATCCGACGCGCAGGAACGTCGTGAGCCGGGCGTCGTCGGACGCGTGGTTCGTCCAGGCCTGGGGGCCGATGTTGCTGTCGAGGGTCATGGCCCGGACCTTGCCGGGGAAGAGATTGGCGTAGGTGGCGCCCAGGATCGTGCCGTAGGAGATCCCGTAGTAGTTGAGCTGCGGCTCCCCCACCGACCGGCGGAGCTGGTCCAGGTCACGGGCGGTGTCGGCGGTCGACACATGGCTCAGGAGCTCGGGGTCCTTCTGCCGGCAGCGCTGGACCAGGTCCTTGTACGCGGCGATGAAGTCCGTCCGCTCCTTCTCGCCCACCGGGAAGCCCGCCGCTTTGCTCGCGTTCCAGTCGGCGGCCTCCTGGGGACTCGCGAAGCAGTTCACCGCGGTGCTGCTGCCGATTCCGCGGGGATCCCAGCTGACGATGTCGAACCGCTCCCGCACCTCGCGCGGGAAGAACTCGTAGTTCTGGGGCATCTGAACCGTCCCGGGCCCGCCGGGGCCGCCGGGGTTGAAGAACAGGGTGCCGACGCGCCGTCCGGGGCCGGTCGCCTTCCGTCTGACGACGGCCAGCTCGATGGTGCGACCACCGGGGTTCTTGTAGTCCAGCGGCACCTTCGCGGTCGCGCAGTCGAACGGACTGTCCTGGACGCAGGGTCTCCAGTCCAGCTGCGGGGCGGGTACCGAAGGTGTGGGCGCACCGCCGGCGGCGACGGGGTCCTGCCCGGTCAGTACGGTCGAGCAGGACATCACCGCGGCGACGACGGCGGCGTGACGTCGCCGACCCGATATGAATGCGCGCAGGGGGTGTGCAGGCATGCTCCGGCCTCTCTCTGGTGACTGAGCGCCCGGGACCGCCGACGAGACCTGGACCCCGGCACGCATCCGTGTCAACAACACCGCGGTCCGGTACCGCGCGCGAGGCAACCGCAGCCGAATGGCCGATCTCCCGCGTCCCGGCTACGTGCGCGCCCGACGCCGGGGAGTCCGGGGCCGTTTCGGGGTCTTCCTGGGAGCCGGCTCGGCCGCCCTGGAGAGGGTCGCCCGGACCGCCGAATCCGCACGCGCGCGAGCCCCGGCCCCCCGTGGTGGGGATCCGGGGCTCGCTCAGCCGTCAGCCTTCAGCCTTCAGCCTTCAGAGTGTGCGGTGGACCTTGGAGTTGGAGGCCTGGGCGCGGGGGCGGACCACCAGGAGGTCGATGTTGACGTGGCTGGGGCGGGTGACGGCCCAGGTGATCGTGTCGGCCACGTCGTCGGCGGAGAGCGGGGCGTCGACGCCCGCGTAGACCTTGGCGGCCTTCTCCGTGTCGCCGCGGAAGCGGGTGGTGGCGAACTCCTCGGTCTTGACCATGCCGGGCGCGACCTCGATCACGCGGACCGGGGTGCCGACGATCTCCAGACGGAGGGTTTCCGCCAGCACGTGCTCGCCGTGCTTGGCGGCGACGTAACCGCCACCGCCCTCGTACGTGGAGTGGCCCGCCGTCGAGGAGAGGATCACGATGGTGCCGTCCCCGCTCTCGGTGAGGGCGGGGAGCAGGGCCTGGGTGACATTGAGCGTGCCGATGACGTTGGTCTCGTACATCTGGCGCCAGTCGGCCGGATCGCCCGTGGCGACCGGATCGGCGCCCAGTGCCCCGCCGGCGTTGTTGACCAGGACGGCCAGGGACCGGAAGGCGGTGGCGAATTCGTCGACCGCCGCACGGTCGGTGACGTCCAGGGCGTACGCCGTCGCCTGGTGTCCCGCCTCGGTGAGCTCGGCCTCCAGTGCCTCTATGCGGTCCTTGCGGCGTGCGGTGAGCACCACGCGGTATCCGGCGGCGGCCAGCTGCCTGGCGGTCGCGGCACCGATGCCGCTGCTCGCGCCGGTGATGACGGCGATGGGGGTGGCGGCCATGCGAACTCCTCGGACAGCTGATCGGTACGGGGCCAGGATAGGCGGGCGCGCCTGGTGCGAGTTCAGTGGTCGCGGGGGGCGTACATGATCAACGCCATGCCGGCCAGGCAGATCAGTGCGCCGGTCACGTCCCAGCGGTCCGGGCGGTAGCCGTCGGCGACCATGCCCCAGGCGATCGAACCGGCGACGAACACCCCGCCGTACGCCGCGAGGATGCGGCCGAAGTCACCGTCCGGCTGGAGTGTGGCCACGAACCCGTACGCACCGAGGGCGATGACGCCCGCGCCGATCCAGATCCAGCCGCGGTGCTCGCGCACGCCCTGCCAGACGAGCCAGGCGCCCCCGATCTCGAAGAGCGCGGCTACGACGAAGAGTGCGACGGAACGGGCTACGAGCATGGAGCCCAGCCTGGCACGCGGCGCGGAGGAACCGATCGGCGGGAGCGTACGCATGAGCCTGGGTGCGTGGGCGCCTGGGCGTGTGGACCTGCGGGCGTGTGGGCCAGGTGCTGACGGTGGGCCGTGCGAGTGGGGGATGCGCGGCGAACCGGTCCTTAAATAGGGATGATTGTGACCTATCGGTATGTTCGGCGCATGCGAGTGACGCGTAGAGCAGTGCTGAAGGTGCCCGCCGTGGCGGCGATGGCGGCGGCTGTGGTGCTGGGCCCGGGACTGTCCGCCGTGGCCGAGCCGGCACCGCGAGGGATTGCGCCGGAGGCGGACGTGGCCCACCATGGCCGCGTCTCGCTCCAGGAGGAGCGGATGGGCGTCCAGCTGCGGACAGGGAACCGGGGGCCGTCTCCGCTCGCCGACGCGACCGTGCGGCTGCGCTTCTCCGTGCCGCTCGCGGCCCGGCAGCGGTTGCCCGAAGGCTGCCTGCGCAGCAGCAGCCGGACGGTGCTGTGCGGGACCGGTCCGCTGCGCGTGGCCGGGGAGGCGCGCCGCACCGCCCTGGGTCTGCGCTTCACGGGCCGGCCGGCCGAGGTCGTGGTGAGGGTGGACACCGTGTGGAACGGCGGCGCGAGCGACCGGAACCGGCGGAACGACACGCATGAGGTGCTGGTCCTTTCCACGAATGACGCGTACGCCTTCTGAGTCCGCGGAACCGGACCGCCTTGAGCGCCCTGAGCCGGACCGTCGTCGGGCGGTCATCGGCCGAGGGCCCGTCGCAGGTCTTCGGGCTAGCGGTGCTCGCTCGCCCAGGCGATGTATCCGTCGGGGCGGATGAGCAGGGTGGTCGTGCGGCTGTCCGTCCAATGCGCGTGGACGAGTGGGGCCGGTCCTGCGCCGGTGGGGGCGTCCGGCGGTGTGACCAGGACGAAGGAGCCGTCGCGAAGGAGCTCCAGCAGGCGCCCTTCGGCGAGCCGGAGGTCGGGGGCACGGGTGCCCGTGAGGCGGTGGCTGCCCTTCGGCGCGGCGTAGGAGATCCCGACGCCGGAGATCCTTCCGATGACCTTGTCCGAGGCCGGCCGCACGGCGGACAGCGCGTGGGTGAGGGCGGTCCGCGCGAGCCGCTGCAACGGGGTCCTGGCCATGGCGAGGCGGACGATCGCACCGCTGGCACGCAGGACCTGGGAGCCGACCGGATGCCTCTCGGCGTGGTAGCTGTCGAGCAGTGCTCCGGGGTCGGCGGAATGCCCACGCAGGACGGCCGCGAGCTTCCAGGAGAGGTTCGCCGCGTCCTGGAGACCGGTGTTCATGCCCTGGCCGCCCGCCGGGGAGTGGACATGGGCGGCGTCTCCGGCGAGGAAGACCCGGCCGGTGCGGTAGGCGGGCACCTGGCGTTCGTCGCTGTGGAAGCGTGAGACCCAACGGGCGTCGTGCATCCCGTAGTCGGTGCCGAGTGCGACACGGGCGATCTCGCGCAGCTCTTCGAGCTCCACGGGGTCGCTGTCGTCGGCCTGGTGGGTGCGGTTCCAGCCCATGACGCGGTACCAGCCGTCCCCGAAGGGGGCGATGAAGGCGAAGGCGTCGCCCGAGCCGTTGACCGTGAGTAGCCCGGAGGGTGCCTCCTTGAGCCGGACATCGGCCAGGACGATGGACCTGATCACGGCCTCACCGGGGAAGGGCAGGCCGAGGGCCTGGCGAACGGAGCTGCGCACTCCGTCCGTTCCCACGAGGTACCGGGCCTCCACGGTCGAGCGGGCCCCGTCGGCGCCGCGTATCTCGGCGGTGACCGTGTCGCCGGCGGCGGACTGGCTCAGGCCGAGCAGCTCCGTCCCGTACCGGAAGTCCACGCCCGCCTTGAGCGCGCGGTCCCTCAGCAGCTGCTCGACCTCGTACTGCGGGGTGATGAGGAGGAAGGGGAAGCGGCTCCGCAGCCGGGCGAGGTCGAGCGAGAGCCGGCCGAAGAGCCGCATCCGGGTGAGGGGCGTGCCGGTCGCGATCAGTGCGTCGGCGAGCCCCCGTGTGTCGAGCAGCTCCAGGGTCCTGGCGTGCACGGCGAAGGCGCGGGTCGGATTGCCCGCCTCACGCGGCCGGCGCTCGACGAGGGTGACCGACAGGCCCTGGGCGGCGAGGTCGCCCGCCAGGAGCATGCCGGTGGGACCCGCGCCCACGACCAAGACGTCAGTGGGGTCGGAGTAGCTGGATCCGGTGCTGGACGTGCCGGTCATGACGGCCTCCGAATGGCTCATGCCAACGCTTGTTGGTCAACGCTTGTTGGCAACAGTAGGAGGGTGGCCCTGGCTTGTCAACGCCTGTTGGCCTACGATCGTTGGCATGACAGCGCACGCCCCCTCCGCCCCACGCCGTTCGGACGCCACCAAGGCGGCGATCCTCGAAGCCGCCCGTGAGCGGTTCGCCGCCGACGGCTACGAGCGCGCCACCATCAGGGCCATCGCCCGTGACGCGCGTATCGACCCGTCCATGGTGATGCGCTACTACGGCTCCAAGGAGGGGCTGTTCGCCGCCGCGTCCGCGATCGACCTGCGGCTCCCCGGCCTGGGTGCGCTGCCCGGCAAGCACGTCGGTGCGGTGCTCGTCGGGCACTTCCTGGACCGCTGGGAGCAGGACGACGTGCTGACCGGCCTGCTCAGGGTCGGCGTCACCAACGAAGCGGGGGCCGAGCGGATGCGTGCCGTCTTCGCCGAGCAGCTGGGGCCGGTCGCCGCCGGCGTCTGTCCCGATCCCGCCGATGCCCCGCGTCGTGCGGCGCTCGTCTCCTCGCAGATCCTGGGTATGGCGCTCGCGCGGTACGTCCTGCGCATCGAGCCGGCCGTCGCGATGTCCCGGGAGGAGATCATCAGCTGGCTCGCGCCCACGGTCCAGCGCTATCTGACGGCCGAGCAGCCCTGAGGACGGGGTGCCCGCCGCCCCTCAGGCCGTCGGCGCCTGGCTCCCCGTCCCGCCGAATTCGCGTACGGCGTCCGCCACGATGGCTTCCAGGCGGGCGTGGTGGGCCCCCCGCCAGTACACCCGCCCACAAGCGGTGCACTGCGCGAACACGTCGTAGGACGCCTGTGTGCCTTGTTCCAGGTGGGGGCTCACGGAGTCCTTGTCGGCCTCCGCGAGCTCCCCGTTGCAGGCGGAGCAGCGTGTCCACGGCGCGAGCACGGGGGCGAAGCGGCCCAGGACGTCGCGGAGCTGCTCCTCGGGCCGGTCGCTGTAGACGTACGCACCCGCCCAGATCTCCCTGCGCCGGAGCAGCCCCCGGTCGCGGGAGAGCATGACGCGTCGTTGCTCCGCCGAGAGGGAGGCCAGCGCCGGGTCACCGATGTCCTCGCTCTCGTAGGCGGCGTCCACGCCCAGGAGCCGCAACCGCCGGGCGAGTGTGCCCAGATGGACGTCGAGCAGGAAGCGCAGTGGTGCGCCGGGGACCCGCTGCGGGCGTTGCACCGCCCGCACCTCGACCAGTTCGCCCGCGCCGGGGATGTGTGACACGGGCACGGGGCGGCCGTCGACGAGGAGCTGTCCGGCCTCGGTGAGCGGGATGCCGAGGGACTCCACGACGTGCCCGAGGGTCGACGAGCCGTCGGTGGTGACGGCCGTGCGTCCACGGCGGCGGTCGTGGGCGACGAAGAGCCGCAGTTCGGGGGCTACTTCGAGGGTGATCTCGGGTCCGTTCACCTGGTCAGGATGCCATTGCGCGGGGCGCGGCAGCGAGAGGTTTCCGACCGGGGCAGGGCGTCGTACGCGTCGCCCCTGGGACGCCGCACCCACGACGGACGTGTCAGTGCTGCGCGAAGGCCGTCGGGGGGACACCCACCGTGGCCGTGAAGTCCCTGACCAGGTGCGCCTGGTCGCTGTAGCCGAGATCGGCGGCGAGTCCCGCCCAGTCGGGCTCGGGGTCCGTCCCGGCGCGCTGCAGCGCCTCGTGGATGCGGTGGCGGAGGATGACCCACTTGGGCCCGACCCCCACATAGGTGGAGAACAGTCGTTGCAGCGAGCGCACGGAGAGTCCTCCCGCGCGGGCCAGGGCGTCGACCCGGAGCAGCGAGCGGTCCGTGCGCACGAGCTCGGCGAGCTCCGTCGCGAGCTCCGCCTGCGGGTCCGGCGAGGGAAGGAGAGGGAGCAGATACGAGTCCAGTGCCGCGACCCGGGCGTCCTCGTCGGCGGGATCGAGCACGGCCGGCGCCGTCGCGGAGGCGGAAGGTTCGTGCTCGGGGGCGGAAGGTCCGTGCTCGGGGGCGGTGAGCGCCTCGTCGGCGGGGACCCGGCGCCCGGTCCACTCCGAGACGGGCCGCCCGGGAGCGAACGGCCGGAAGGCGCCGGGGCGGAACTTCACGCCGCACACCCGCCCCCTGCCCTCCAGCCGCTGGCTGAACAGGCCCTGCACGATGCCGTAGACCTCGGCGAAGCCGGCCCGCTCCGCCTCGCTGCCCGACTCGATGCGCTGGAAGACCAGGTGGACGCTCGGGTGCGGCACCACCTGCGAGGTGTACGGCTCCGAGAGGTCCCAGTCGATCAGCCAGTAGTGCTCCAGATGGGGCCGCAGGTCGGGGGCGGGGTCACGGAGGCGGAAGTGGACGCGGGTGAACAGCTCCGGGGCGTCGACGATGCCCCGCGTCTCCCGTCGGGGTCCGCTCATGGTCGGATCCTAGGTCGCACGCGGGCCGCCCTGTCGTGTTTCTTCAAGACGTCGTGTCCGGCAGGGTGCATCGTCGGAAGCATGAAGACGATCAGCGAACTTCTTGAAGGAGCCGCCACGCAGGCGGTCCCCGTCGTGCGGGGAATCGACGACGCCCAGCTGGCCGTCGGTACACCGTGCAGTGAGTACGACGTCCGGGCCCTGCTGAACCACCTCTTCCTCGTGATCGGGAATTTCCAGGCCCTGGCGGTCAAGGGATCCACCGACTTCAGCCGGACGGATGACGTCGTCACGGGGGACTGGCGCGGCCGGTTCGACGACGAGACGGCGCTGCTGGTGAAGGCCTGGGCCGAGCCTGGTGCGGAGGAAGGGGCACCCGGAAGCATGGGGATCCCGGCCAGAACGGTGGGGCTCATGGTGCTGGGGGATCTGACCGTGCATGCCTGGGACCTGGCCCGGGCGACGGGCCAGGACTTCGAGCCGGACCCAGCCGTGGTGGCGGAACTGGAGCCGGGGCTGGCCGCGATGGCCCCGCAGGCCCGGGAGATGAAGGTGTTCGGCGAGCCGTTCCCCGCACCGCCCGGGGCTACGGCCTTCGAGCGGGTGCTGGCTGTGACGGGCCGTGATCCGGGCTGGCGTCCGTCCGGCCGCTGACGGCGGGCGTGTGCCCGGCCGGATGCGGGGTGGCCGGGTCGGTGTAGAGCCTGCCTAGGGCGGCGTACGCGCTGTCGATGACGGCCTCGGCCAGGAGCAGCGCCTCGCGTGAGGCGAGACGGGCGGCCCGGCGCGTGTACGGCGACGGGGGGTGCCGACGCTGCCGCCGGCAGTCGCAGACGGCGTACACCCCGCTCGCGACGACCACTGCCGGGACGGTCAGAGTCAGCAGCAGGTCATCCATGCAGGGGGCCTCCTCGGGAGTCGTGCTCCTTGCATCGGCAGACCCGGCGGTGCGACTGAAGATCACTCTTCGGCCAATGAATGGCCGAAGGGGGCCCCTCCGCTCCCCCGCAGCGGACCGAACGCGGGGGTCACGCTTCCCGCAGCAGGGCGGGAGTGCACCCCGGGGGCAGGCTTCCGGCGGGCGAGAGCGCCCCGGGGGTCACGCCTCCGGCGGCACGCTCCGGTCCAGGCGTGTGCGCAGGGTCAGGGCGAACTCCTCCGCCCGCGCCAGCTGGACCCGCAGTTTCGCGACCTGCTCGGCCGCGGACCGCTCGTACGCGCGGACCCTGTCCAGGAGTTCGTCGCGCTCGCCCGGCGCCGGCTCCTCGCCGTCGTCGAGGCGGTCGAGCGCTCCCAGCAGGTCCCGCATCTCGTCCAGGGTGAAGCCGAGTGGCTTCATCCGGCGGATGACCATCAGCCGTGCCACATCGGCCTCGGTGTACAGCCGGAACCCGCCGCGGGAGCGGGCCGAGGGAGTCACGAGCCCGGTCTCCTCGTAATGCCGGATCGTGCGCAGCGACAGCTCGGTGCGCGCGGCGACCTCGCCGATCTGCATGTGTTCGCTGCTCACGGTGCGCATGTGTCCTCTCGACTCCCGCCGTGACCACGGGAGGACGGCGTTCCCATCTCTACCCTAACGTCAGGGTAGAGTTGCTCGATGTCAGTTGCCCGGGGCCGACGACGCCTCCGGCGCGGTCCGGCGCGCGATGCGATCCGGATCCCGGCGCGGTCCGGTGTCCGGTGGAGCGCGTGTGATCCTCGCAGCCGCTCACCGCGATCCCCGACGGCAGCTGTGCGCCCCATGCTTCCGTCCGTCCGCCCCCATGCTTCCGTCCGCCGTCGCGGACGATCCGCGGGACGCCCTCCGGCCTCCGCGTCCTTTGCACGCCCCGGTCCGCCGGGGGATGCCCGAGCAACGACAGGTCACGCCTCCCTTGTCCTCATCCGTACTCTCCCAGGCCGGCCGGCTGCGCGGTTTCCGGCCGTCCTGGCTGTCCCCGAAGGTCTTCCGTACGGAGGCCCTGGCCGGTCTCGTCGTGGGGCTGGCGCTGATCCCCGAGGCGATCTCGTTCTCGATCATCGCCGGGGTCGACCCGGCCGTCGGTCTGTTCGCCGCCTTCACGATGGCCGTCGTCATCTCCCTCGTCGGCGGCAGGCCCGCGATGATCTCCGCGGCGACGGGCGCGGTCGCCCTCGTCATCGCCCCGCTCAACAGGGAGCACGGATTCGGATACCTGATCGCGGGAGTCATCCTGGGCGGGGTCTTCCAGGTCGTCCTCGGCGCGCTCGGTGTCGCCAAGCTCATGCGGTTCGTGCCCCGCAGTGTGATGGTCGGCTTCGTCAACGCGCTGGCGATCCTGGTGTTCATGGGCCAGATCCCCGAACTGAGCGACGTCCCCTGGCCGGTGTATCCGCTGGTCATCGGCGGGCTGACCCTGATGGTGCTGTTCCCGAGGATCACCCGGGCGGTCCCGGCCCCGCTGGTCTCCATCGTCATCCTGACCGCGATCACCGTCGCCGCGGGCATCGCGGTACCGACGGTCGGCGACAAGGGCGAGCTGCCCTCGTCGCTGCCGGTGCCCGGTCTGCCGGACGTGCCGTTCACCCTGGACACCCTCACCACCGTCGCCCCCTACGCGCTGGCCATGGCGCTGGTCGGCCTGATGGAGTCGCTGATGACGGCCAAGCTGGTCGACGAGATCACCGACACCCACTCCAGCAAGACCCGTGAGTCGATCGGCCAGGGCATCGCCAACATCGTGACCGGTTTCCTCGGCGGCATGGGCGGCTGCGCCATGATCGGCCAGACCATGATCAACGTGAAGGTCTCCGGCGCGCGCACCCGGCTGTCCACGTTCCTCGCGGGCGTCTTCCTGATGGTGCTGTGCATCGCGTTCGGGCCGCTCGTCTCCCGGATCCCGATGGCGGCCCTCGTCGCGGTGATGGTCATGGTGTGCTTCGCGACCTTCGACTGGCACTCCATCGCGCCCGGGACCCTGAGGCGGATGCCCGCCGGCGAGATCGTGGTCATGGTGATCACTGTGGTCTGCGTCGTCGCCACCGAGAACCTCGCCGTGGGCGTCGTCGTCGGCTCGGTCACCGCCATGGTCATCTTCGCCAGGAGGGTCGCCCACGTGGCCGATGTCACGTCGGTAACCGACCCGGACGGGGAGCGGGTCGTCTACTCCGTCTTCGGGGAGCTCTTCTTCGCCTCGTCCAACGACCTCGTCGGGCGGTTCGACTACGCCGCCGATCCCCGACTGGTCGTCATCGACCTGACCGCGGCGCACATCTGGGATGCCTCGGCCGTCGCGACGCTGGACGCCATCACCACGAAGTACGAACAGCGCGGGAAGAGTGTCGAGATCATCGGTATCGACGAGCGGAGCGCCGACCTCCACGGCGCCCTCAGCGGCCGGCTCGCCGGTGGCAACTGAGGCGCTCGGAGGCCTGGACGGGGCGCCCTCGCGGAACGGGGGAGCTCGCACGGGGGCCCGCCGAGGGGGGTGCGCCGGGCCGGCTCGTCCGGAGCGGGGCGGACCGTATCAGGCATTCAGCGCGACCTGTGTGCCTCCCGTGAAGGTACCCGGCAGAGACGATGCACGCGCTGCTCCGCGTCCTTCACGGCGCAGGTGGGTGGGTTGCCATCCGCGCCCCGGCTGGGCAATGGTTGCCGAAGGGAAAGTACTTTTCGTCCAGTTGGAAGGTGGTGCGACTCGCCCCAGGCGGGTCCCCCCTCATGGCTCCTCCGAAGGAATCCATCGCAACGAGAACTCAGCAACCGCCCACGCCCGACCTGTGGGGCCCGGCCCCGTACGCCGTGATCGTCGTCGACAGGGACGGAAGGGTCAGCGACTTCAACGCGGCCGCCGCCTCGCTCCTGGAAGGCGCGGCCCCGGGTGCCGCACTGTCGCGGACGGTGCCGCCCTGGCTGGCACGTGCTCACGAGAGATCGGTGAACTCCACCGTTCGCCCGGCCGGTGACGACCCGGCCTCCGAACCGCGCCGCCCCGTGTTCCGCGGGCGGATCGGCGCGCGGAGCTTCGAGGCGCGTCCGGCCCCCAACGGGGACGGCGACGTGGTCTGGTGGCTGGTCGACGACACCGACAGGCGGCTCGTAGAAGAGGAACTGGCCACGGAGCGGGAGCGCACCGCCTTTCTGGCGGAAGCCTCGAACGTCCTTCTGGCGTCGCTGAACACCGACCGCTGCATGCAGGTCACCGCCCAACTCGCCTCCCGGTACCTCGCCGAGGCGGCCGTCGTCATCGTGCCCGCCGCAGGGCGGAAGCTGCCCATGGCGTACGCGGTCGAGGGCCGGACGGCGGTCCGCGGCACGGTGACGGCGGACCCCGCCCTCGTGCCCGGACTGAGCGAGGCGCTGCAGGGCTTCCCGCCCGTCCCGTCCCGGTGGATCGACCCCGCGTCACTGCCGGACTGGCTGATTCCTGAGGAATTCATCGGCACCGTCGGATCGGCCGCCGTCACCCCGTTGCCGGGCCACGGCGTCCCGGCAGGCGTCCTGGTGCTGCTGCGCGGCACGGATTCCACCGAGTTCAACGAGAACGAGGAGGTCTTCGCCCGGCTGTTCGCGGCGCGGGCCGGTGCCGCCCTGTCCGCCGCGCGGCTGTACGCGGAGCAGAGCGACATAACCCGGACCCTCATGCGCGATCTGCTGCCGCCCCGGCTGGGCCGGGTCAACGGAGTGGAGTTCGCCGGTGGTTACCAGCCCGCCGCCGCGCGGGACCGGGTGGGCGGCGACTTCTACGACGTACACCCGGGCAGCACACCCGAGGACACGTCCCTGGCGGTCCTCGGTGACGTGTGCGGAAAGGGCCTGGACGCAGCGGTGCTCACCGGCAAGATCCGCAACACGCTCCAGGCGCTGACGCCGATGGCGGACGACCACGAAGGGATGCTGCGGCTCCTCAACGGGGCGCTCCTCAACTCGCACCACACCCGCTTCGCGACCCTGGTGCTGGCTTCGGTCCGGCGCGAGGAGAACCGGGTGCGCCTGCGCCTCACGTCAGCGGGCCACCCCGCTCCCCTGGTGATCCGCAACGACGGCCGGGTGGAGGAGATCCAGACCCGGGGGACCCTGGTCGGGGCGCTGCCCCACATCGAGGCGCGCACCGTGGAGACCGACCTCCATCCGGGTGAGACGTGTCTGCTCTACACCGACGGCGTCACCGAGGCCCGCGGCGGGCCCCTCGGCGACGAACTGTTCGGGGAGGAGCGGCTGATGCGGGCCATGGGGGAGTGCGTGGGCATGCCGGGCACGGCCGTGGTCGAGCGTGTGCAGATGCTCGCGTCCCAGTGGCTCCACGACGGCCGTCGCGACGACATGGCGCTCGTCGCGATCACGGCTCCGCCGACCACCCATCTGAGCGCGGTGAACGGCCACACTCGGGGCAGGTACACGACATGAGCACAGACATCCTTGCCGCGCCCGAGGTGCGTGGCCTTCAGGACCGGTTGTGGACCGCGATGACCGACCGGGACGAACACGCCGCCGCAGCGGTCGTCCTCACCGCGCTGGACGGCGGGATCGACGCGGAGACCGTGCTGATGGACGTCATCGCTCCCGTGCAGACGCGGGTCGGCACCGAGTGGGCGGCCAACCGCCTCAGCGTGGCTCAGGAACACGCGGCGAGTGCCATCGCCGAGCGGGTCATCGGCGCGCTCGCCCACCACCCGGCCGTGCGCACGACGCCGCGGCTGGGCCGGGTCACCGTGGCCTGCGTGGACCAGGAATGGCACGTGCTGCCGGCCCGTCTGCTGGCCGAGGTCCTCTCGCTGCGCGGGTGGCAGGTCGACTTCCTCGGGGCCCAGGTGCCCACGCCCCACCTCATCGGGCACCTGCACAACAACGGTGCGGACGTGGTCGCGCTGTCCTCCTCGATCCCCACCCGGCTGCCCACCGCGCACGCGGCCATCACCGCCTGCCAGGCCGTGGGAGTGCCCGTACTGGCGGGCGGGGCGGCGTTCGGGCCCGAAGGCCGGTACGCGCACCGGCTGGGTGCCGACGCCTGGGCGCCCGACGCACGCTCCGCGGCGCGCCGCATCGCGGACGGCATCCCGGTGCCGGTGCCGGCCGCCGGAAGGCAGCAGATAGACGATCTGCCGCACCTGGGCGACCAGGAGTACACCCTCGTCGTCCGCAGCAGGACGCAGCTCGTGCGGGAGGTGCTGGCAAAGCTGGAGAGCCGATTCCCCGAGGCGGCGGCCTACACCGAGCAGCAACGCGAGCACACGGCACAGGACATCGCCCACATCGTCGAGTACCTGGGCGTGGCGCTCTACATGGACGACGACGAGCTCTTCACCGGCTTTCTGACGTGGACCGCGGGCATCCTCGACGCCCGACGGGTTCCGGCCGCGTCCCTGCGGCCGGTCCTCGACGTCCTGGGGACGGAGCTCAAGGACTTCCCCCGATCCACCCGGCTGCTCGACGAGGCGCGCACCGTCCTGGACGCCTTCCTGGCACCCGCCGGCCACAACCCCGGAGCTTCGGATGACCGATCTGCCCTGTCCGCCCTTCACCCTGGAAGTTGAAGCCGCTCCGGGTGCCGTACGTCTGCGTCTCGTCGGCGACCTGGACTACGACACCAGTGAGCAGCTCGTGGAGAGTGCCCAGGCCTGCCTCGCCGCCGACCCGGCCCTGCGCGACCTCGTCCTGGACTGCTCACGGCTGCGGCTGTGCGACTCGAGCGGTGTCTCAAGCCTTCTGCTGATCCACCGCGGCACGACGTCCGGCGGTGTCGTGCTGCATCTGGAGAACGCGCCCGCCTTCCTCCGCCGGATCCTGGACGTCACCGGGATCCTGCACCTCTTCGCCCTTGACGGGGCCGGCCGGCAGGCCGAGCGGGCGCAGGACGGCCCGCCGCCCGGCGTCGACCGGTACCGGACCGTTCCTCCGCCCGCCCCCTCCGGCTGACGTGACGTCACGTC
>NZ_JBHWZS010000213.1:0-14730 GCF_042728155.1 Streptomyces sp. NPDC060209 | reverse complement strand
GCCACCGGCGGCGCGGGCGCCGATGTCGCCATCGAGATCAGCGGTGTGTACCCGGCCCTGCACGAGGCCCTGCGCTCCGTCACAGTCGGCGGCCGGGTCGTGGCGTCCGGCTTCTACCAGGGCGACGGCGCCGGTCTGCGCCTCGGCGACGAGTTCCACCACAACCGGGTGCAGCTGATCTGCTCCCAGATCGGCGGAGTGCCCCCGCAGCTGGCGGGACGCTGGACCGTCGAGCGGCTCCAGCAGACCTTCCTCTCGCTGGTCGCCGAAGGCCAGGTCGATGTGAAGTCCCTGGTCAGCCATGTCGTCCCGGTGGCGGAAGCCGCCGACGCCTATGTGCTGCTCGACGAGACGCCCGCCGATGCGCTCCAGGTCGTCCTGGAGTTCTGAGCCCGGCGATCCGGCAGACCCGCCCGCCCTCCACCGACAGTCAGAACCCCAGAGCGCCGTCCGTCGGCGCCGAAAGGCATCCCATGCTGAAAACCGCCTGCCAGGAACAGCTCCTCCCCGGCGACACGCTCCAGGAGAAATGGGCCTTCGCCCAGGACGCCGGCTACGACGCCGTGGAGCTGCGGTCCAAGGGCGACTTCCACTTCCGTGACCGCCTGCCCGAGCTGAAGCAGGCCCGCGCCGACGGCGTGATCATGCCGACCGTCTGCGTCGACATGCTGCACTTCTTCGCCGCGTTCGACGACGGCCTGCGCCGTGACGCGCTGGAGCAGATGAAGTCGCAGCTCTCCGTCGCGGCCGAGATCGGAGCGCTGGGAGTCCAGACACCCGCGTCCTACGGGATGTTCTCGCGCAGGCTCCCCCCGTTCGAGCCGCCGCGCACCGAGGAGCAGGACCGCGAGGTGCTGCTGTCCGGCCTGTCGGAGCTGGGCGAGCACGCGCGCCGAGAGGGCGTCACGCTCTATCTGGAGCCGCTCAACCGGTACGAGGACCACATGGTCAACCGCCTGGAGCAGGCCGTCGGCCTCATCCGTGCGGTGGGCCTCGACTCGGTCCGCATCGGCATCGACAGCTACCACATGAACATCGAGGAGGCCGACCCCTCGGCCTCGATCCTCGCGGCGGCCCCCTACATCGGCCACGCCCAGGTCAGCGACTCGAACCGCTTCCAGCCGGGTGCCGGGCACCTCGACTGGCCGGCTTGGATCGGCGCGCTGCACAGCATCGGCTACGACGGCTACCTCGCCGCCGAATGCCGGCTGACCGGTGACCCCCTCACGGCCGTGCGCTCCATCCCCGCGTTCCTCCGGAGGTCCGGCGCGTGACGTCGCTGCTCGAAACCCCCGTGCCCGCCGCCGCCGATCACCTGACCCTTCGGCGCGGCGCGGCACGGGTACTCCTCACCAACTGGACGGGCTCTTCCACCGTCCCGTCGCGCGGCCTGTATCCGCACCAGTGGAGCTGGGACTCGGCCTTCATCGCGATCGGTCTCCGCCACCTGTCCGTGCGGCGGGCCCAGCGCGAGCTGGAGAGCCTGCTGGGCGCGCAGTGGGCCGACGGACGCGTTCCCCACATCGTGTTCAGCCCCGCTGTGCCTCTCGACGCGTACTTCCCCAGCCCTGACTTCTGGCGCTCCTCCACGGACGGTGCCCGGGCGGGCGCTCCGGCCGGCACCGAGACCTCCGGCATCGTGCAGCCTCCGGTGCACGCGCTCGCCGCCTGGCTCGTGCACCTGGCGGACCCGGAGACCTCGCGCAGCCGCGGCTTCCTGCCCCGTGTGTACGGCCGGCTCGCGGCATGGCACGACTACCTCACCGGCCACCGTGACCTCGGCGGCGGCGGACTGGCGGCCATGGTGCACCCGTGGGAGCCGGGCATGGACAACAGCCCCTGCTGGGACGGCCCGTTGCAGCGGGTCGAGCCCGCCGCCCCCGGCTCGTACCGGCGCGCCGACCTCGACCACGGACAGGCCTCGGAACGCCCCACCGATCTGGACTACGGACGGTATGTGCGGCTCGCCGCCGACTACCGGGACAACGGATACGCGGATGTGCCGGGCGAGCACGCCTTCGCGGTCGAGGACCCCTGCGTCAACGCGCTGCTGATCGTCTCGGAGCACGCCCTCGCCCGGATCGCAGCCGAGACGGGGGCGGACCCCGCCCCCCACGAAGCGCGGGCGGCTCGCCTCACCGAGGCCCTGGTGGAGCGGCTCTGGTCGCCCGCCGACGGCATGTTCCTCTGCCGTGATCTGGTCGGCGGCGAGCTCATCCCCGAGCGCAGCGTCGCCGGACTCGTCCCGCTCATCGTCCCCGGACTCCCCCAGGAGATCGTGGACGCGCTGCTCGACACGGCGACAGGCACCGGCTTCCGCCTCGGCGAGGTCCCGATGGCACCGTCGTACGACTTCACCGGGCACGCCTTCGACCCCTCGCGCTACTGGCGCGGTCCCGCCTGGTTCAACACCAACTGGCTGCTGGAACGCGGCCTTCGCCGGTGCGGGCGGGCCCGCGCGGCCGACGCACTGCGCTCGGCCATGCTCGACGCCGCCGGGGCCAGTTCCTTCGCCGAGTACGTGGACCCGTTCACAGCCGAGGCCCGCGGCACCCGCGCCTTCGGCTGGACGGCGGCCCTCACCCTCGATCTGCTCGCCGCGTCCGGACCGGCGGACGACGGAGCCTCCCTCTCCCCGTCGAACGGAGCACGCTCGTGAACGGCACAGCGGACACCACCCTGGTCCGCGCGGGTACCTTCGCCGTCCTGGGAGCCGACGGAGGTGTGAGCGGCCGTCGCGGCACCTCCCCGGACGGTCTGTTCCACCGCGATGCCCGGCACCTGAGCAGTTGGGCACTGACGGTGGACGGTGCCGCGCCGGCCGTGCTGGTGCCGTCGGACGGCGAGACGTCAGCGCTGTGCGTACTCACACCCCCGGGCACCCGGGACGAACCGGCCACCTACACCGTCTTCCGCGAACAGGCGGTCGACGCGGGCATGTTGACGGAGTGTCTGCGGCTGGTCAACAACCGCCCCGCGCCGGTCACCGCCGTCCTCTCACTGACCGCGGACGCCGACTTCGCCGACCAGTTCGAACTGCGCTCCGACAAGCGGCGGTACGAGAAGGCAGGCGCCCTGCGCACGGCGAACGCGCACGCGGAGGGAGTCACCTTCACCTACGAGCGCGGCGAGTGGCTGTCCCGTACGGCGGTGTGTGCCTCGCCTGCCCCGGCCTCCGTCCGGCCCGTCGACGCGCAGGACACGGCCCACCGGCTGGACTGGCACCTGGAACTGCCCGCCCACGGCACAGCCGAACTGCTGCTGACCGTCACGGCGTACGCGCACGGCGCACCCGCGCCGGCCCTGGTCGGCACGCCGGCCGAGGCCGTCACGGAGCACGCGGCGGACGCGGCGGCCTTCGTGGGCGCGCCGTTGCCCATGCCGCCGGGCGCACCCGACGGTCTGGCCGCCGCCTGCGCCCGTGGACTGAGCGACCTGGCGTCGCTGCGGGTTCCCGCGACCGGCCCGGACGGCGAACCCGTCCGCGTACCCGGGGCGGGGACCCCGTGGTTCCTCACGCTCTTCGGCCGGGACTCGCTGTTCACCTCGCTCTTCGCCCTGCCCTACCGGCCCGAACTGGCGGAGGGGACCCTGCGCGCCCTCGCGGCGACCCAGGGCACAGAGCACGACACCGGCCGCGGCGAGCAGCCGGGGCGCATCGTCCACGAGATCCGGCACGGCGAACTGGCTCATTTCCGCCAGGTGCCGTACGGCCGCTACTACGGCTCGGTGGACGCCACTCCGCTGTTCCTGGTGCTCCTGGACAGCTACACCGAGGCAACCGGGGACCGCACGCTCGCCACCCGTCTGGAACATCAGGCGCGGGCCGCCGTGACCTGGATGTTCCGCGACGGCGGTCTGGACGACAGCGGTTACCTGGTCTACTCGCCCGACCCGCAGGGCCTGGTGAACCAGAACTGGAAGGACTCCGAGGGCGCCATCTGCTTCCTCGACGGCACCCAGGCCGAGGGGCCGATCGCCGTCGCGGAGGCGCAGGGCTACGCCTACGACGCGCTGGTGCGCACCGCGCGACTGGCCCGCTCGCTGTGGGACGACGCCGCGTACGCCGACCGTCTCGAGAGCGCTGCCGCCGATCTGCGGGTCCGGTTCCTGCGGGACTTCTGGATGTCCGGCCCCGACTTCCCGGCGCTCGCTCTGGACGGCCGGGGCAGGCAGGTCGACTCGCTGGCCTCGGACGCCGGGCATCTGCTGTGGTCCGGCATCCTGGACGAACGGCACGCAGAGCGCGTGGGACGGCGTCTGCTGGAACCGGACTTCTTCTCCGGCTGGGCCATCCGCACACTGGCGTCCGGCCAGCCCGGATACCACCCGCTCTCGTACCACCGGGGCACTTGCTGGCCGCACGACAACGCCGTCATCCTGCTCGGCCTGGCGCGGTGCGGTCTTACGGACGAGGCACGGATGGTCGCCCTCGGCCTTCTGGAGGCGTCGGCGCACCACGGCCACCGGCTGCCCGAGGTCATGGCGGGCTACTCCCGCACCCAGCACCCCCGCCCGGTGCCGTATCCCCACTCCTGCTCACCGCAGGCCTGGGCGGCCGCGACTCCCCTGGCCGTTCTCACAGCTCTGCGGGAGTAGGACGAGCACCCGTTCCCCGGCGTTCGGCCGTAGGAGCCGGCACGGTCGCTGAGCGTCAGGAGCCCCTTCACCGCTCCGCTTCCGTGTCGCCCCGCGCGGGGCGACACGCGGACCGATGAGTTTTCGCCTGCCCTGGCGTCCGAGGAAGTGCGGGCACGATCGTGTTCCGTAGTCGGCGCCGGTGGCGGAAGAGAGTGATGCGTGATGAGGCTTGTCGTACAGCAATTCCTGACCCTCGACGGTGTGTCCCAGGGCCCGGGATCCCCGGACGAGGACCGGAGCGACGGTTTCGACCAGGGCGGCTGGTTCGTCCCGCACCTGGACGGGGAGTTCGAGGAGGTGGCCGCCACCTGGCTCGGCACAGCGGACGCGTTGCTGTTCGGCCGCCGTACCTACGAGAACTTCGCACGGGACTGGCCGAAGATGACCGAGCACCCTTTCGCGCCGCTCATGAACGGCCTGCCCAAGTACGTCGCCTCACACAGCCTGACCACGGCCGGGTGGAACCCGACAACCGTCCTGGACAAAGACGTGCCTTCCCAGGTCGCCGATGTGAAACGGCAGCCCGGCCGGGACCTGCAGATCCATGGCAGCTCCCGGCTGGCCCAGTCCTTGCTCGCCGCGGGCCTGGTCGACGAACTGCGGCTCGTGATCGCCCCGGTGGTTGTGGGCCGTGGCCGACGGCTCTTCCCGGACGGCGGCGCCCCGGCCGGCCTGCGGCTCGTCAGCCACAGGACGACGGGGCGCGGGCTCTCGGTGCACGTCTTCGAGTCGACGGGGTCGCCTGATCACGGGGTCTACGGGGCCGGGGTCTAAGGGCTGTCCCGTAGTGCCCGGTGGATCAGCGCGCGGCGTCGGATGCGGTGCATCGCAAGGCGGGGGCGTCCTCATACTGGCGTATTCGGGCGACCCGACAACGCGGCGAGGTGCCGTAGCTGTCGTCGTGCGCCCGCCGGGGACCACGGGACAGCCCTTGGTCGGCGGAGCTCCGGCGGAAGGGCCATGTCGGCCCGGACGTCAGCAGCGCCGTGGGCTGCTAGCGTCCCCCGCGCCCCTTGTCCTGCAGCCGACGACCCTCGTCCCGCAGTCGCGGGTTCTGCAGGACCTTGCCGTCCGCTTCCATGATCCGTCCGCGCAGCAGCTTGAGCGCGGAAGTCATCTTGCCCATGGAGATCACCTCAGTTTTCCGGGTGGATCAGGTGAGGGCACGGTTTCCGCCGGCTTCTTGAACCGATCGGGCATTTGAACCGTGCGGGCTTCCTGAACCATGCACCGTGCGCCGGTGCGCTCCCACAATTTTTCCCGCCTCTCGAAACCGAACGCAAGTGCGCCGGCCCGGAGACGCGGCGGGCCTCCGCACACCGGGCGGAAGGTCCCCCCGACACCCGCACCCGGCGGCGGCACCTTCCATAGGTGCGGCCTATACGGGGCATCGATTTTTGGTCGTAGACCCTCTACCTCCGACCGGCTTCACTGTCCTGCTAGTGAGTGGGACGCCGAACGGGCTCGGCGTCCCGCAGGTCTCAGCCGAGCCGGCATCCGCGAGCGCAGCGCACAGTACGGCACTGTCGTCGTGCCCTCGTCCGCAGGCGGGCCTCTCCGACACCCGCATGGAGGTTGCAATGACGCACACCCCGCACGAAGCCGCAACGAACACCGTGGGGGTTCACGCCAAGCCCTGGTACAGGCAGTTGTACATACAGGTCCTGGTAGCGATCGTCATCGGCATCGTGCTGGGGTGGCAGCGGCCTGATCTGGCGACCTCGATGGAGCCGATCGGCACCACGTTCATCGCGGCGATGAAGATGCTGATCGCGCCGATCGTCTTCCTGACCGTCATCAGCGGGATCGCCGGGGTCGCCGATCTGAAGAAGGTCGGCCTCACCGGCCTGAAGGCACTGACCTACTTCCAGGTCGGCACCATCGCGGCACTGGTCACCGGCCTGGTCGCGATCAACGTCTTCCGGCTGGGCGACGGGGTCCACGCGGATCCGTCCCAGTTGCACACCTCGGGGGACGCCGGCCAGTACATCAAGGAGGGGGAGCACCAGCAGTGGTGGGAATTCCTCACCGATCTGGTGCCCCACAGCTTCTTCGGGGCGTTCGTCGAGGGCGACATCCTCCAGGTCATCTTCCTCGCGGTGATCTTCGGTATCGCGATCAAGGCGGTCGGCAAGGCCGGGGAACCCCTCGTCGCAGGAGTCAACCGTCTGACCGAGGTGGTCTTCAAGGTGCTGTCCTTCGTGATGAAGGCGGCACCTCTGGGAGCCTTCGGCGCGATGGCCTACGCGATCGGGAAGTTCGGTCTGTCCACACTGACCAGCCTTGGCTCGCTGATCCTCCTCTTCTACGTCACGTCCGTCCTCTTCGTCGTCGTGGTGCTCGGATCCGTCCTGGCCGCGTACGTGAAGCTGAACATCTTCCAGCTCTTCCGCTACTTCAAGGACGAGTTCTTCCTGGTCCTGGGCACGTCGACGGCCGAACCGGCTCTGCCCGGCCTGATGCGCAAGCTCCAGTTCATGGGAGTCGAACGGTCGACGGTGGGGCTGGTGGTGCCGACCGGATACAGCTTCAACCTCGACGGCGCCGCCATCTATCTCTCCCTCGCCAGCCTGTACATCGCTCAAGCCACCGACACAGCACTCACGTTGGGGCAGCAGCTCGGCCTGCTCGCCGTCATGCTGCTGACGTCCAAGGGCGCGGCCGGTGTCGCCGGAGGCGGCTTCATCGCGTTGACCGCCACTTTGTCGACCGTGGGCCACATCCCGGCCGCGGGCATCATGCTGATCTTCGGGATCGACAAGTTCATGTCCGAGTGCCGCGCCCTGGTCAACTTCTACGGCAACGCCGTGGCGACGCTCTTCATCGCGAAGTGGGAGAACGATCTCGACCTGACACGCGCACGAAAGGTACTGGCGGGTGAGATCGAGGAGGAGGCCCTCCACCCGGCGCACCCGACCGACACCCCCGCACTGCCGGAACCCGCGGCAGGCCCGGACTCCGACCGTCGGGGCCCCGGACCGGACGCCGGCCGCCCTGTCGTCCCGCAGGCCGCCTCACCGTCCCGCCCCTGACTCACGCTGCCGGGTGCGGGTGCCTCGATTCCCGGCATCCGTACCCGGCCGACTCTGCCGCAGCCTGACCGATAGGCTGCGGCTATTGCTTTGTCCGCACGGGTCGGAGGGGCCATGGACGCCCGGCAGCTCGAGTATTTCCTCGCGATCGTGGAGCACGGGGGCTTCAGCAAGGCCGCCGCCGTGCTCCACGTCGCCCAGCCCTCGCTGTCGCAGGCGATGGCGAATCTGGAGTCCGACCTCGGAGTCTCCCTCTTCCACCGGCTCGGCCGAGGCGTGGTGCTCAGCGAAGCCGGGGCGGAACTCCTGGAGCCCAGCAGGCGGGTTCTGCGTGATCTGAACGCGGTGCGCGAGAAGGCGGCGTCCCTGTCCGGCCTGCACGGCGGATCCGTGGAGGTCGCCGTCATGCCCTCGCCCGGTATCGAGCCCCTGACCACCCTGATCCAGCGCTTCACCGAGCTGCACCCGTCCCTGACGGTCAGCACCCAGGCTGCTTTCACACCTGCCGAGGTGATAGCCCTCGTCCGCAGTGGTGCCTGCGAACTCGGCCTGCTCGGGGCGGCCAGCCCGGTCAGCGCACCGGGCATCGACGTCCTGTCCGTCGAGGCCCAGCCCTTCGTCGCCGTCTCCGCAGCGGGAGGGGACATCCAGGACGGGGTACCCCTGCGCCCGGAGGACCTCGCAGGACGCAAGCTCATCGCTTCACGTCGCGGCAGCCTCATGCGCACCATCGTCGACGACATCACCGCCGCCGGTACGGACACCGACATCGTCGCGGTGGTCGACCACCGCACGTCCATCCTCCCGCTCGTGATGACCGGTGTGGGCATCGCCGTTCTCCCGGCGGCCTGGACCCGGCTGGCCCGTCGGTGCGGAGCCGCCGTCGCCCCCATCGAGCCCACCGCGCACCTGCACGTCGCCATGATCAGCCTGCCGGCGCACCTGACGCCCGCCGCCCGCTCCTTCCTGGACCTGACCCGCGCCCTGGCCAGGCAGCGGGCGGCGGAGAGTCGCGACGACTCCTCCTGAGCGGTCCCCACGCGAACCGGCCCAGTCCTATCGGGCCGTTCGGGCCCCGCCCTGCTGCCGCACCGATCGGCAGGCCCTATGGGTCGTATCGAAAGCAGGTCTTGGACGGCCTGCCGGGTCCCTGTGTTGACTCGTGGGTGTTGCACCAAGCACCCACTGCGCCCGTTCATCGCCGGAGGCCCTCGTGACCACACCCCAGATCTTCAGGATCGCCGCCATACCCGCCGACGGCGTCGGCGCGGAAGTCGTCGCGGCAGGACGTACCGTCCTGGACGCACTCGCTCAGGACTCCGGCGGCGCCTTCTCCTTCGCCTGGGAGGAGTTCCCCTGGGGGTGTGACTACTACGCCAGGACCGGCAAGATGATCGACGACGACGGGCTCGACCGCCTCAAGGACTTCGACGCCATCTACTTCGGCGCTGTCGGCTGGCCGACCGTTCCCGACCACATCAGCCTGTGGGGACTGCGCCTGAAGATCTGTCAGAGCTTCGACCAGTGGGCCAACGTCCGCCCCGTCCACTTCCTGCCTGGCGTCCGGAGCCCGCTGCGCAAGGCGGACGACATCGACCTCGACTGGGTCGTCGTGCGCGAGAACAGCGAAGGCGAATACGCCGGTCTGGGCGGGCGCAACCTCGCCGGCCGCGGCCCGGGAGGCGAAGTGGCCGTCCAGTCGGCCCTGTTCACCGAAGTCGGATGCGAGCGCATCATGCGCTTCGCCTTCGACCTCGCCCGCACCCGCGACCGGCGCAAGGTCTCCAGCGTCACCAAGAGCAACGCGCAGCAGTACGGCATGGTGCTGTGGGACGACGTCTTCAAGCGCGTCGCCGCGGACTACCCGGACGTGGAGACCGAATCCGTCCTCGTCGACGCCATGTCGGCGAAGTTCGTCCTCCGCCCCGAGGACCTCTCGGTCGTCGTGGCCTCCAACCTGAACGCCGACATCCTGTCCGACCTCGGCAGCGCGCTGGCCGGCAGCCTCGGCCTGGCCGCCAGCGCCAACCTCAACCCCGAGCGCCGCTTCCCCAGCATGTTCGAACCCGTACACGGCTCGGCGCCCGACATCGCGGGCCAGGGACTGGCCAACCCGATCGGTGCTGTCGGGAGCGCCGCCCTGATGCTGGAGCACTTCGGCCTGCCCGAGCAGGCAGCCCGGCTGCACAAGGCCATCGAGACCACGACCGCGGCCGGGATCCTGACCCGCGACGTGGGCGGAACCTCGTCCACGGAGGACGTCACGAAGGCACTCATCGACGCGCTGAACTCCTGACCCGATCCGATCAGTCCTGGGCCGTTCCGTAGTCGCGCCAGCGGCCCAGCACCGCCGTACGCCTCGGTGCCTACGGTGAACGCCAGGGGTGGCCGTGCCATGGGCAGGGCCACCCCTGGCCTCGTTCGGGCCGGTACCTCGGGACGGTCGGCACCGGACGCAGAGGTGCCCATGCACGGCATACGGCCCACGGCCTACGGCCTACGGGACAGATCGAAGTCCTCCCCGAACGAATTCAGCGACAGCGCGGAGGCGACGTACGGCATCGAACTCCCGGACGCCGACGCGAAGTGCACGTAGCCTTCACAAGCCCGGCTGTGTCCGACGGGAACCGGAAGCCCCTCCGGACGTGTCCTGTTGCCTTGTACAGGGCATGAACCACCCCGGCATTCGGCGACTTGGAGGTCTGCTCGCATATGTTGGACAGGGCCCCCACGCCCCCTTCGTACTGGGCGAAGGACGAGATCGTCGACGGCCGGTACACCGTGCTGGACGCCCGCCCCAAGGAGGGCGGCATGGGGCTGGTGTACCGGGTGCGCCACAACGCGTGGCGCACCGTGCTGGCGTTGAAGTGCCCCAAGCCGGAACACTTCCGAAGCGACGAGAGCCGGCAGAGGTTCATCACCGAGGCGGAGACCTGGGTGAAGCTGGGGCTGCATCCGCATGTGTGCAGTTGCCATTACGTGCGCAGGATCGGCGAGGTCCCCTGCGTGTTCGCCGAGTACGCCGCAGGAGGCAGCCTCCGCGAGTGGATCGACGACCGACGACTGTACGAGGGCGGGCGGTCGAAGGCGCTGGCCCGGATCATGGACATGGCGATCCAGGTGGCGTGGGGCCTGGAACATGCGGACAGCCGCGGGCTCGTGCACCAGGACGTCAAACCGGACAACGTCGTGCTCGACGAGTACGGTACGGCGAAGGTCACGGACTTCGGCCTGGCACAGGCCCGTGCGGCCGCCGCCGGCACACGTCCGGCGTCGGCGGATCCCGACGCCACCGCGCGGCCGGGCCCGCGGCCCGGTGTCACCGCTACGGTCCCCAACGGCGGGCTGCGGACCCGGGAGTACGCCTCACCGGAGCAGATCGCGGGGTTGCAGCTCGACCGGCGCACCGACGTCTACAGCTTCGGGGTGTCCGTCTTCGAGATGTTCCGAGGTGGGGTGACCTGGCTCACCGGGCCCGCCGTGGGGAGGGCCCTGGCCGACTACCGCCCCGCCGACAGCTCCGACACGGCCTGGCTGCCGCCCCTGCCCGGTCCCCTCGCCTCCCTCCTGAAACGCTGTCTGGCCGACGCACGACAGGACCGGCCCAGGTCCATGACCGAGGTCGCGCGCGAACTCGTCGGCATGCATCACGCGGTGACCGGCTTCGCGTATCCGCGCGCGGAGCCGGCCGAGGCCGGGCTGCTCGCCGACGAGTTCAACAACCGCGCCCTGTCCCTGCTCGACCTGGCCCGGACGCCCGAGGAGGCCGAGAAGAGGAAAGCCGAGTCCGAGCGGACGTTCCTGGAGGCGTTGGAGGCGGATCCCCGGCACCCCGGAGCGACGTACAACCTCGCGATGCTGCGCTGGCGGCAGGGCGCCGTCACCGACGAGGAGGCGGTCACCGCACTGGAAGCCGTCCGCGCCGACACCGACGACCCCTGGCAGGCCCGTCAGCTGCTGGCCCAAGTGCACCTGGAACGCGGCGATCTCGTCACGGCGGGCGAGCTCCTGGAGAAGGTGGCCCGGGAGCGGCATGACGAGCCGGAGGTCCGGACGGCGCTCAGCACCGTCCGGGCGGGGCGGGTCCGTACGACGTTCCGGAGGCTCCGTTACGAGGACAAGCCGAAGACGGTCTCCTCCCACATGCCGGTCCGTGTCACTCCCGACGGTCGCCTGGCCGTGACCGGGGAGTGGGGTCCGGTCCGGCTGTGGGACCTGACGAACGGGCGGTCCCTCCGGACCCTCGAAGGACACAGCAAGGACGGGCGCGGCACGAGCGTCCGCTCCGTCGACCTCACCCCGGACGGCCGCTTCGCCGTGTCCGCCGGCGACGACAAGACCGTACGGTTCTGGGATCTGCGCGACGGGCAGTGCCTGCGTACTCTCGACGAGCAGGCCCACGGAGTCCGGCTCACTCCCGACGGCGGTCTGGCGCTGTGGGGCTGGTCCGACGGCACGCTACGACTCTGGGACACGCGCTCGGGTGAGCTCACCACGACGTCGGAGCGGCACGCGGAGGGCGCGGAGCAGGTGGAGGTGAGCGCGGACGGCCGGTGGGCCCTGTCGGTGGGCTGGGAGCGACGGGGGCCGTCCCTCAGGCTGTGGAACCTGCACGGCGGCCACTGCGAAGGGGTTCTCACCGCGTACTCGTCGCCGGTGATCGGCCTGTGCTTCCGTCCGGACGGACGGACCGCGGTCACCGCCCACCAGGACAGGACCATCACCCTGTGGGACCTGCACCGGGGCCTGCCCCTCCGGACCATGCGGGGCAGCGTGCGCGGACGCCTCATGTCGATCGGTTCCGACGGGCGTTTCCTGCTCACGGGCGACGACACCAAGGGCGACGCACAGTTCTGGGACCTGGAGGCCGGCCGATGCCTGCGCACCTACCGCGATATCGGCCTCAACGCCCTGCTGGTGGACGCGTCGGACCACTCCGGGCTCGCGGTCGCGTCCGGCACCCTCGCCTACGGCGACGGTGACGACGACCGGCGGAGTGGTGTGTACGCCTGGGAGCTGGATCTGCCCTCGGGCCGTGACGCCGCGCCGCCGCACCTGAGCGAGCCCCGCCCCCACACGGAACTGAGGTCGCTGGACGGTCAGGTGGCCACCATGGTCGCCGACGCGGAGCGGGCCATGGCTGCCGGGCGCCTGTCCACGGCACGGAGGCGGCTCACGGAGGCCCGGAGGCTTTCCGGGTACGAACGGGCGCCACGGGTCATGGACGCCTGGCGGGAACTGAGCCGGCGCGCGATACGCACCCGGCTGCGTACGGCCTGGCCGGCCCGGACCATGGCGGTGTCGGAAGGCGCGGTGTACGGGCTCGCCCTGACCCCCGACGGACGGCATGCGCTGGTCGGCGGCTCCGACGGGAACGTCGGGCTGTGGGACGTCCGCACGGGCACCCGCGGCCGCTCCTTCGAAGGCCACCAGCACGCCGTGCGGTCGGTCTGCCTGAGCGCCGACGCCCGGCGGGCCCTGTCCGCCGGGCAGGACGGCACCGTACGGCTGTGGGACGTGCCCTCCGGGCAGTGCCTGCGAGTCCTGCACATGTACGAGTACCTGCCGTCGCCCTCGGTGCCGGTGCGGTGGGACGCGGGCGGGCGGCAGGTGGTGGTCGGGGGCGGTGACGGCGCGCTCAGGGTCTGGGACCTGGACACCGGTGGTCTCGCCCGGACCCTGACCGGCCATGAAGGTGCGGTGCACGCCCTGTGGGTCGGCGCCGACGGGCGGTTCGCCGCGTCCGCCGGATCCGACAGCACGCTGCGGCTGTGGGATCTGGCGGAAGGCCGTTGCGTTCATGTCCTGGAGGGCCACCAGAGCAGCGTCACCATGGTGTGCGCCGACGCGGACGGAGCGTCCCTGCTGTCCTGCGACACCGGCTACAACAGGACGATCCGGCTGTGGGACACCACCACCGGGCGTCAGATGCGGGAGTTCGAGAAGGGACAGAGCGCGAACGCCCTGTGCGTCACCGCGGACGGACGCTTCGCGTTCTCGGCGGGCCATGGCTCCCGCATCAGCCTGTGGGAGGTCGGCACGGGCCGCTGTCTGCGCGCCCTGGACAGCCATGCGAACACGGCGACGACCTGTCTCGCGGTGACGCCCGACGGACTGACGGCGGTCTCCGGAGACGACGACGGAACCCTTCGGTCGTGGCTGCTCGACTGGGAGTTGGACACCCGCGAGCCGGCTGCCGGGCCGAACCTGGACCAGTGAGGAGCTTTGGTGGACGACTTCCTGACGGACTTCTCGGAATTCGAGGAGAACATGTCCATCCACGACGACACGGCGGAGTCCGGTCTGCCGGGACAGGCGGATCAGTTGCTTCGCCGTGTCGCCCGGGAACTCGCCGCCGCGGCGCCGCCCGGCTGGCGGTCCGTGAGCGCGGCATTCGCCCTGACGGTCACGGCCGAGCGGTCGACGGTCGTCGCCACCGGCCGGGGGCATTCGGCACGGATCGAGCCCTCGCCGTCCGTCCTCGCGCTCCTGCGCGAGCATCGCGGGATATGGGCCGAACTCGACGACGGTCCCTGGTGGCGGCTTCTGCTGGGGCTGGCCGACGACGGCGAGCTGGGCATCACGTACGACCACGGCGAAGAGCCCTTTCCGGACGACCAGTTGTTCGAGCCCGAGGTGTACCGCGAGGATCTGGAGGCGTACCCGCGCGTCGCTCTGCCGGTGTGGCTCGCGGCTTATGTCCACCACGACGGGCGGCAGTTGCGTTCCCCGCAGCAGGCCGCCGCCGCGGCGCGCGCGGATCGCCGGGCGAAGGTGTGGCCGGTCCTCGCCGAGAACGAGTTCCCGGACTTCCCCGCCATGTGGGCCCGGTGGGCGGTGATCTCGGCATCCTTCGTCGCCGCCCGTTCGGAATGGGGTCCCAGGGTGCTGCCTTCGATGGGCTGGTTCGAGAGTTCCCGCCGCGGCGGCTCCACGCTGTACCAGCTGTCGGACGGTCGGGCCGTGCTGTCGGGGGGCGTGTGGAACGCTCCCGCGCTGGAGGCCGCGTACAACTCCGGCGGGTGGCTGCCGGAGTTGTACGCGGGCGCCCCGGACT
>NZ_JBHWZS010000212.1:0-14890 GCF_042728155.1 Streptomyces sp. NPDC060209 | reverse complement strand
GGCCCGGACCATTCCTCTGGTCCGGGCCGTAGTGCGTGCCGCGTGGGAGATCAGCGGCGGTGCTGCGAGTCCGCCACCGTCACCTCGACGCGCTGGAACTCCTTGAGGTCGCTGTAGCCCGTGGTGGCCATCGCCCGGCGCAGCGCGCCGAAGATGTTCATCGAGCCGTCGGGGTTGTGCGAGGGGCCGGTAAGGACCTCCTCGGTCGTGCCGACCGAGCCCAGGTCGACCAGCTTGCCGCGCGGCACGTCCTCGTGGACGGCCTCCATGCCCCAGTGCCGGCCGCGGCCGGGCGCGTCCGTGGCACGGGCCAGCGGGGAGCCCATCATCACGGCGTCCGCCCCGCAGGCGATGGCCTTGGGCAGGTCACCGGACCAGCCGACGCCGCCGTCGGCGATGACGTGCACGTACCGGCCGCCCGACTCGTCCATGTAGTCGCGGCGGGCCCCGGCCACGTCGGCGACCGCGGTCGCCATCGGGACCTGGATGCCGAAGACGTTGCGCGTGGTGTGCGCGGCGCCGCCGCCGAAGCCGACGAGGACACCGGCCGCGCCGGTGCGCATCAGGTGCAGGGCGGCGGTGTACGTGGCGCAGCCGCCGACGATGACCGGGACGTCCAGCTCGTAGATGAACTGCTTCAGGTTCAGCGGTTCGGCCGCGCCGGAGACGTGCTCGGCGGAGACCGTCGTACCGCGGATGACGAAGATGTCCACACCCGCGTCGACGACGGCCTTGGAGAACTGCGCGGTGCGCTGCGGCGACAGCGCGGCGGCGGTGACGACACCGGAGTCGCGCACCTCCTTGATGCGCTGCCCGATCAGCTCCTCCTGGATGGGGGCGGAGTAGATCTCCTGGAGCCGCGGGGTGGCGGTCTCGACGGGCATCTCGGCGATCTCGTCGAGGAGCGCCTGCGGGTCGGCGTGCCGGGTCCACAGCCCTTCGAGGTTGAGGACGCCGAGGCCGCCCAGCTCACCGATGCGGATGGCGGTCTGCGGGGAGACCACCGAGTCCATGGGCGCGGCCAGGAACGGCAGCTCGAACCGGTAGGCGTCGATCTGCCAGGCGATCGAGACCTCCTTCGGGTCACGGGTGCGTCGGCTCGGCACGACGGCGATGTCGTCGAACGCGTATGCCCTGCGGCCGCGCTTGCCGCGCCCGATCTCGATCTCAGTCACGATGGTGTGGCCTTTCCTCTACGTCTGCGCTGACCAGTATCCCCGACGCACGCGTGAGGGGCGGTCCCGGGAACACCGGTCCGCCCCTCACCTGCGCTGATGTCTTACTTCCTGCTGTAGTTCGGCGCTTCTACCGTCATCTGGATGTCGTGCGGGTGGCTCTCCTTGAGACCCGCCGAGGTGATCCGGACGAAGCGGCCCTTGCTCTCCATCTCGTCGACGGTCGCGGCGCCGACGTAGCCCATGGTCTGGCGGAGGCCGCCGACCAGCTGGTGGAGGACGTTGGCCAACGGGCCGCGGTAGGGCACCTGACCCTCGATGCCCTCGGGTACGAGCTTGTCGTCCGAGGACACCTCGGCCTGGAAGTAGCGGTCCTTGGAGTACGACCGCCCCTGCCCGCGGGACTGCATGGCACCCAGCGAGCCCATGCCGCGGTACGACTTGAACTGCTTGCCGTTGATGAACATCAGCTCACCCGGGGACTCCTCACAGCCCGCGAGGAGGCTGCCCAGCATCACGCTGTCCGCCCCTGCGGACAGCGCCTTGCCGATGTCGCCGGAGTACTGGAGGCCGCCGTCGCCGATCACGGGGACACCCGCGGCACGGGCGGCGAGCGCGGCCTCGTAGATCGCGGTGACCTGGGGGACTCCGATACCGGCGACCACACGGGTCGTACAGATCGAGCCGGGCCCGACGCCGACCTTCACACCGTCGACGCCGGCGTCGATCAACGCCTGGGCGCCGTCGCGGGTGGCGACGTTCCCGCCGATGACGTCGATGGCGACGCTCGACTTGATCTTCGCCATCCAGTCGAGGGCGTTGCTGTTGTGTCCGTGCGAGGTGTCGACGATCAGGAAGTCGACCCCGGCGGACGCGAGCGCCTGCGCACGGTCCAGCGCCTCGGGGCTGGCACCGACCGCCGCACCGACCAGCAGACGGCCTTCGGCGTCCTTGGCGGCGTTCGGGTACTGCTCGGCCTTCTTGAAGTCCTTGACCGTGATCAGGCCCTTGAGGATGCCCGCGTCGTCGACCAGCGGCAGCTTCTCGATCTTGTGGCGGCGCAGCAGCTCCATGGCCTCCACACCGGAGATGCCTACGCGTCCGGTGACGAGCGGCATCGGCGTCATGACCTCGCGCACCTGGCGCGACCGGTCCGACTCGAAGGCCATGTCACGGTTGGTGACGATGCCGAGGAGCTTCCCCGCGGGGTCGGTGACCGGCACTCCGCTGATGCGGAACTTCGCGCAGAGCGCGTCCGCCTCGCCGAGTGTGGCATCGGGGTGCACCGTGATCGGGTCGGTGACCATCCCCGACTCGGACCGCTTGACCAGGTCGACCTGGTTCACCTGGTCCTCGATCGAGAGGTTGCGGTGCAGCACGCCGACGCCGCCCTGACGGGCCATGGCGATGGCCATCCGGGCTTCGGTCACCTTGTCCATGGCAGCCGACAACAGGGGGATGTTCACCCGTACGTTGCGCGAGATGAGGGACGAGGTGTCGACCGCGTTGGGCAGGACCTCGGACGCGCCCGGCAGCAGCAGCACGTCGTCGTATGTCAGCCCGAGCGTTGCGAATTTCTCAGGCACTCCGTCGACGTTTGCAGTCATGACACCTTCCCCAAATGGTCTTGATCGGTGCGGATGTCCATGCTAACGGGCTCGCGGGGTGTCTCATTCCACGATCAAGATCACCTAGCGGTTCTGTGGCTTCCTCCACACGGCGGGAGCCCCCGGAACCGGTCCCTACTGGCCCGCGAGGGCCCGCAGCCTGCTCAGCGCACGGTGCTGGGCGACCCTGACCGCGCCGGGAGACATCCCGAGCATCTGCCCGGTCTCCTCGGCGGTCAGTCCGACCGCGACCCGGAGGACCAGCAGCTCGCGCTGATTCTCCGGCAGATTGGCGAGAAGCTTCTTCGCCCAGGCCGCATCGCTGCTGAGCAGCGCCCGTTCCTCGGGGCCGAGCGAATCGTCGGGCCGCTCCGGCATCTCGTCCGAGGGCACGGCCGTCGATCCGGGGTGCCGCATCGCGGCGCGCTGGAGGTCGGCGACCTTGTGGCCCGCGATGGCGAAGACGAAGGCCTCGAAGGGTCTGCCGGTGTCCTTGTACCTCGGCAGCGCCATCAGCACCGCGACGCAGACCTCCTGCGCCAGGTCCTCCACGAAGTGACGGGCATCACCGGGCAGCCGGTTCAGCCGGGACCTGCAGTAGCGCAGAGCGAGGGGGTGGACGTGGGCCAGCAGGTCGTGAGTGGCCTGCGCGTCACCGTCGACGGCACGGTGCACCAGAGCACCGATCACCGTCGTCCCGTCCTCACGCATCGGACCATGGTGCCTTGACGCCGTCCGATCCGAGGCATCGCGTCCCGAGTTGTGCACCGAAGCGTTATCAGCGGGTGCGTCACCACCGCCGACGGACGCGTCGGGGCGGTCGGCAGGCACGTCGGACCGTGCGTCGTCTGCGTTGTGAGTGAGTGCTCCAGCGTTCTGAGCGGGTGCGCCGGATGTCATGTCCTGCGCCCTCCCCTTCCGCTCGACCGAATGTTCCCCTAGGAACTCCACAACCCCAAGGATGCGGCATCGGCCGGAAAGCGTCACATGGCGCTGGTGGGGAGGGCCCGGCCGCAGGTCCGCCGCCACCGCCCGCCCCGTCCGCCGGCGTGCGGACGGGATCGCACGGCTACCGGCCGCGCCGGGGCATCAGCGGACCAGGCCCCAGCGGAATCCGAGCGCGACGGCGTGCGCACGGTCCGAGGCCCCGAGCTTCTTGAACAGGCGCCGTGCGTGCGTCTTCACCGTGTCCTCGGAGAGGAACAGCTCGCGCCCGATCTCCGCGTTGGACCGGCCGTGGCTCATGCCTTCGAGCACCTGGATCTCCCGCGCGGTGAGCGTCGGCGCCGCGCCCATCTCGGCGGACCGCAGCCGGCGCGGGGCCAGCCGCCACGTCGGATCGGCGAGCGCCTGGGTCACCGTCGCGCGCAGCTCGGCACGCGAGGCGTCCTTGTGCAGATAACCGCGGGCCCCGGCGGCGACCGCGAGCGCGACCCCGTCGAGATCCTCGGCGACGGTCAGCATGATGATCCTGGCCCCGGGGTCCGCCGAGAGCAGCCGCCGGACCGTCTCCACACCCCCCAGACCGGGCATGCGTACGTCCATCAGAATCAGATCCGAACGATCGGCCCCCCAGCGGCGGAGGACTTCCTCCCCATTGGCCGCAGTCGTCACACGCTCGACGCCGGGCACGGTGGCAACCGCGCGGCGGAGCGCTTCTCGGGCAAGCGGGGAGTCGTCGCAGACGAGGACGGATGTCATGACCGTCCTCCGCAGCTGATGCGCGTCACCTTGAGCCTCCAGGCTGAATACAAGTCGTCACCTGTGCGGTTGACCCCCTCGGACATCTGCCCGAGCTCGTTCTCCGTCAACCGCCTCCCCCTCATCAACGACGGTCACTCGAAAGAGTTACGGGCCAAAGCATCCGGTTCGGCACTCTAAGTGAGGGGCCGTACACGGAGGAGAGCGACACGGGATCATTCACCCGTCAACCGATCTCCCGCACGGCGACCTGCCCCATTTAGCGGGTTTTCTTCCCTTTTGCTGGCGTCTATGGCTAGATTCGCAATCAGTCATATTTACATCTACTAAGACCGTAGATGTACGGTCGGGACTCCGGTCACCGATGAGCAAGAGACGAGCGACAACGGTCGAGGATGCCGTTTCCGAACCAGCAAGGTTTCGAGGGGACACGCAATGGCAGATTTCTCCCGCCTTCCCGGACCCAACGCGGACCTGTGGGACTGGCAGCTGCTGGCCGCCTGCCGCGGGGTCGACAGTTCGCTGTTCTTCCACCCCGAAGGAGAACGCGGAGCAGCCCGGAGCGCCCGTGAGACCTCGGCGAAAGAGGTCTGCATGCGCTGCCCGGTGCGTGCCGAGTGCGCTGCGCACGCGCTCGCGGTACGAGAGCCCTACGGCGTCTGGGGCGGCCTGACCGAGGACGAGCGCGAGGAGCTCATGGGCCGCGCCCGCAACCGTCTGATCTCCGCCCACTCAGGGCCGGCCCCGGAAGCCGGTCGCACCTGACACTCCGCACGAACCATCGAACGCAGAAACGTTTCTTCCCGGTCGGCACGCCCGCCGTCCGACCCGCTTCACCGGGTACGGCGGGCCGGGCCGGTCAGCGCGCTGCTGCCAGGGACAGCTGGTCCAGGGTCGCCGCCACCGCCGGTACACGGGAAAGGTCGGGCAGGGTGAGAGCGACGATCTCCCGCTCCACGGCCGGCTCCACGGTCACGGTGCGCGCCCCCTTGGGCCGTACCGACTCGAGGGCCAGCTCGGGCAGGACCGCGACGCCGAGACCCGCCCCGACGAGGCCGATCACCGCCGGGTAGTCGTCCGTGGCGAAGTCGATCCGAGGGGTGAAGCCGGAGGACTCGCAGACCTCCACCAGCTGGCGCCTGCAGCGCGGGCATCCTGCGATCCACGGCTCGTCGGCCAGCTCCCCGATACCCACCGCGTCCGCCCCCGCCAGCCGGTGTCCCTCGGGCACCAGGCCGATCAGCCGGTCCTTGAGCAGCGGACGCACGACCAGGTCGTCCCATTCACCGCCTGCCGTCCCGTAGCGGAACGCCAGCGCGATGTCGCAGTCGCCGTCACGCAGCATCTCCACCGAGCGCGGCGGTTCCGCCTCGACGAGCGACACCTGGGTGCCGGGGTGCGCGGCACGCAGGGCGGCGAGGGCACCGGGGACCAGGGTGGAGCTCCCGCTGGGGAACGACACGAGCCTGACCCGGCCGGCCCGCAGCCCGGCGATCGCGGCGACCTCCTCCTCGGCGGCGGTCAGTCCCGCGAGGATGCCGGACGCGTGGCGCACCAGCGCTTCACCCGCCTGGGTGAGGCGCATCTCGCGGCCCGTTCGGATGAGCAGCGGCGTGCCCGCGGAGGTCTCCAGGGCCTTCATCTGCTGGCTGACAGCGGGCTGGGTACAGCCCAGCTCACGCGCGGCGGCGGAGAACGAACCGGTGGTGGCCACGGCGCGCAGAACACGGAGATGACGGGCTTCGATCACCCTTCAACCATAAGGCACTCTTGCAGTATCGGGCGATTAATCATGAGCGCCTTTGAGAGGCTCGCGGTTAGCCTGTCCGGTTATGAAGGTGCTCACCGTGAATCTCGGCCGTCCCACCCCCTCCGCGCACTCCGACGCGACCGACGGGCTCACCGGGATCGGCAAGCGTCCGTCCGGCGGCCCGGTGCGGGTCGTCGACCCCGGCCCCAAGGGCAGCGGCGGCAGCGGCCTGGCCGGTGACGCGGTGTGCGATCTCCGGCACCACGGCGGGACGGACCAGGCGGTCTACGCGTACGCCCGCGAGGAGCTCGACGCCTGGGAGAAGCAGCTCGGCCGCCCCCTGCCCAACGGCGCGTTCGGCGAGAACCTGACGACCCTCGGCCTCACCGTGAGCCACGCACGGATCGGGGAGCGCTGGCGGGTCGGCGACGAGCTGGTCCTGGAGGTGACGTCGGGCCGCATTCCGTGCCGTACGTTCGCGGGCCACCTGGGCGAGCGGGGCTGGGTGAAGCGGTTCACGCGCGAGGGGGCCACCGGCGCGTACCTCCGGGTGATCGAACCGGGGACGATCCGTTCCGGCGACCCGGTCGAGGTGGTGCACGTGCCCGACCACGACATCACCGCGGCCCTGGAGTTCCGGGCGACGACCACGGAGCGGGAGCTGCTGCCCCGCCTGCTCGACGCCGGTGACGCGCTGCACGCGGAGGCACTGCGCGCGGCGCGGGCGTACGTGGCGAAGCGGAGCCCCGCCTCCTAGACGTGTCCGGCGCGGGGCCCGCCTCCTGGACGTGTCCGGCGCGGGACCCCGCGGGTGGGTGTCAGCCCAGGGTGAGGGTGCCGTCGACGCGCCGGGGGATGCCGTACGGGTTGTCGTCCTGCAGAGGCTGGGGCAGCAGGCTGTCGGGGATGTTCTGGTACGCGACGGGGCGCAGGAACCGTTCGACGGCCGACGAGCCGACCGAGGTACTGCGGGCGTCGGTGGTGGCGGGGTACGGACCGCCGTGGACCATGGCGTGGCCGACTTCGACACCGGTGGACCAGCCGTTGAACAGGACACGGCCCGCACGGCGTTCGAGGAGGGGCAGCAGCGCGCGGGCGTCCGCGAGGTCGGATTCGGCGGTGTGCACGGTCGCGGTCAGCTGACCCTCCAGGGAGCGTACGACGTCGGCGACCTGGGCGAGGTCGCGGCAGCGCACCAGCAGGGAGGCCGCACCGAACATCTCGCGCTGGAGCTCGGCAGCGGCACAGAAGTCGTCGCCGGTGACCGCGGCGAGCAGGGCCTGTCCGGCGCTCGCCGTGGCAGGCAGGTCGCCCCGCGCGAGGACCTCGACCTCAGGGCGGCCGGTGACGGCGCCGGCTTCCTCGCGGTAGGACCGGGCGATGCCGGGGGTGAGCATGGTGGCACCGCTGTCGGCCCCCACGCGCGCGGCCGCGGCGGTGGTGAAGGTGTCGAGGTCACCGCCCTCGACGGCGATCACCAGGCCGGGGTTGGTGCAGAACTGCCCGGCGCCCAGAGTGAGGGAGCCGACGAACTCGTCCGCGAGCTGTTCGGCGCGTCCGGCGAGTGCGCCGGGCATCAGGACGACGGGATTGACGCTGCTCATCTCGGCGTAGACCGGGATGGGCAGGGGCCTTTCCGCGGCGGCACGCATCAGGGCGAGGCCGGCGGTGCGGGAGCCGGTGAAGCCGACGGCCTGGATGCGGGGATCACCGACGAGCTGGGCACCGGTCCCCGGTCCGTCGCCCACGAGCAGGGAGAACACGCCTTCGGGCATACCGGTGTCGGCGGCGGCCGCGAGGATGGCGCGGGCGGCCAGTTCGGAGGTGCCGAGGTGCGCTTCGTGGGCCTTGACGACCACCGGGCAGCCGGCCGCGAGGGCGGAGGCGGTGTCGCCGCCGGGCACGGAGAAGGCGAGCGGGAAGTTGCTGGCGCCGAAGACGGCGACGGGGCCGAGAGGGACCAGGCGCCGGCGGATGTCGGGACGGGGCATCGGGGTGCGGTCCGGCTGAGCGGGGTCGATGCGGGCCCCGTGCCAGCTGCCCTCGCACAGCGTCGTGGCGAACAGGCGCAGTTGCCCGGTGGTGCGGCCGACCTCACCCTGCAGCCGGGCGACGGGAAGGCCGGTTTCGAGGTGGGCGCGTTCGACGAGGGCGTCGGTGGCTTCGGCGAGATGGTGGGCGATGCGCTCCAGGAAGCGTGCACGCTGCCAGGGGTGGGTGCTGCGGAAGGCGTCGAAGGCGTCCTCCGCGAGCCGGCAGGCCCGGGTGACGTCGTCCGGGGTGGCGAAGTGGTAGGCGGGGGTCAGGGCTTCGCCGGTGCGCGGATCACGGGACTGGATGCCGGGCCCCGTTCCCGTGACGGGCTCGGAGCCGATGAACATGGTCCCGGCGATTTCCGTGGTGGGTGCTTGCGCGATGGGTGTGTTCACCTCGGGGTCCTTCCGTGCTTGTGCTGGTGACGGCTGGTGAGGGTGCGTCAGGCGGTCGGCGCGGGGATGCCCGCGATGAGCGCGGTGAGCTCGGCGAGTTCACCCTCGGTGAGGTCGGTCAGCGGGGGGCGGACCGGCCCTGCGCCGTGACCGGTGGCGGTCATGCCGGCCTTGACGATGCTGACCGCGTATCCGCTCTGCCGGTCGCGGATCTCCGTGTAGGGCAGCACGAAGTCGTTGAGCAGCTTGATGACGGTGTCGTGGCGGCGCTCGCGTACGGCGCCGTAGAACTCGAGGGCGAAGTCGGGGAGGAAGTTGAAGATCGCCGAGGAGTAGGTGGTGACACCGAGTTCGAGATAGGGCAGGGCGAACATCTCGGCGGTCGGCAGTCCGCCGACGTATGTGAGGCGCTCGCCGAGGCGGGTGTAGATCCGGGTCATGGCGTCGATGTCGCCGATGCCGTCCTTGTATCCGATGAGGTTGGGGCAGGAGTCGGCGAGGCGGGCGAGGGTGTCCGCGCCGTAGGTGGCGTTGGCACGGCCGTAGACGACGACGCCGAGGCGGGTCGAGCGGCAGACGGCCTCGACGTGCTGGGCGAGCCCGGCCTGTCCGGCTTCGGTGAGGTAGGGCGGGAACAGCAGGATGCCGTCGGCACCGGCGCGTTCGGCGGCCCGGGCGTACTCGATGGCGGTCCGGGTGCCGTAGCCGGCCGGGGCGAGGATCGGGGTGTCCTCCGGGGCGGCCTCCACCGCGGCGGTGACGACCTGTTCGGTCTCGGACGCGGTCAGGGAGAAGAACTCCCCGGTGCCGCCTGCGGCGAAGAGGCCACCGACCTCGTAGGCGGCCAGGCGCTCGATGTTGGCGCGGTAGGCGTCCGCGTCGAAGGAGAGGTCACCGGCGTCGAAGTGGGTGACCGGGAAGGAGAGCAGACCCGAGCCGATGCGCCGGCCGAGCTCGGAGGGGGTGAACGACGTCATGGTGGGCTGCTCCTGTGAGGTGGGTGGGCGAGGCGTGGGCGGCCCTCGGCCGCGGTCGCCCGCGAGGCGTGGCAGGCGAGGCGTGAGCGTCGGCGGCGTCGCGCCGTACCGTGTCGTACCGACGCTACGAGGTAGCTGTCATGCCGGTCCAACACTGTTTTCGCATCGACTCATACCTTGCGGGCATCATCACCGTCGGCTCCCCTGACGGAGACATACGACTGGTGCGGGCCCCGCGCTGTCCGTGGCGGGGCCCGCACCAGGTGTGGGGCCGTCGGCGCGTGGGCGTACCGACGGGGGGAGCGGCGTGAGCCGCGGGTTCAGGGGCGCTTGCCGACCTCATGGGTGGCGGTCGTCCAGGCACGCGTCTGCTCACTGAGCGTGATGCCGAGCCCGGGCCGGGAGGAGACGTGCATGCGGCCGTCGCTGATGGCCAGGCGCTCCTCGAACAGCGGCTCCAGCCAGTCGAAGTGCTCCACCCACGGCTCGATCGGGTAGGCGGCGGCCAGGTGGAGGTGGATCTCCATGGCGAAGTGGGGGGCGAGCTGCAGGTTGTTGTGCTCGGCCAGCGCGGCGAGCTTCAGGAACTGGGTGATGCCGCCGATGCGCGGGGCGTCGGGCTGGATGACGTCGCAGGCGTTGTGCCGTATGAGCTCGTGGTGCTCGGCGACGCTCGCGAGCATCTCGCCCGTGGCGATCGGGGTGTCCAGGGAGGCGGCGAGCGCGGCGTGGCCCTGGGCGTCGTAGGCGTCCAGGGGCTCCTCGATCCAGACGAGGTCGAAGCCCTCGAGCGCGCGGCCCATGCGCTGGGCGGTGGGCCGGTCCCACTGCTGGTTGGCGTCGACCATCAGGGGGACGCCGTCACCGAGGTGCTCACGCACGGCCGTCAGACGCGCCAGGTCCTGCTTGCCGTCAGGGTGACCGACCTTGATCTTGATGCCGCCGATGCCGTGCGACAGGGACGCGGTGGCGTTGTCCAGGACCTGCTCGACGGGAGTGTGGAGGAAGCCGCCGGATGTGTTGTAACAGCGCACCGAATCGCGGTGCGCGCCCAGCAGCTTGGCCAGCGGCAGCCCGGCCCGCCTGGCCTTCAGGTCCCACAGGGCGATGTCGATGGCGGCGATGGCCTGGGTGGCGACACCGCTGCGGCCGACCGAGGCGCCCGCCCAGACCAGCTTGGTCCAGAGCTTGCCGATGTCGCTGGGGTCCTCGCCGATCAGGTTGTCGACGATCTCCTTGGCGTGGGCGTACTGAGCGGGGCCGCCGGCACGCTTGGAGTAGCTGAACCCGACACCCTGATGCCCCTGTTCGGTCTCGATCTCCACGAACAGGAAGGCCACTTCGGTCATGGGCTTCTGCCGTCCGGTCAGGACCTTCGCGTCACTGATCGGCGTGTGCAGCGGCAGCGTGACGGCGGAGAGCTTGACCCAGGCGATGGCATCGAGCGACGCCTCGCCCGGGCGGAGCGCGGCGGAGGCGGCTGTGTGAATCGTGGTCACCACTTCATGTCCCTGATGTGTGAGGCGGATGCGGGGGTAACGGCGGCCCGGCACCCCGGAGGGACCGGGGAGTCCTTGCGGGATCAGGCCGGACATGGCGGGGAAGGGGGAGTGCGGAGGCCGCGTTCGTCGGACTGCGCGGCACGGCGCAGCACCGACCCGGGTCAAGGGGTTCCGGGAACGTACCTCAGAGCGGAACGAAGCGTTCCGGCGAGGGGTGGATTCGGTGCGGCATGACGTGTCTGCTCCCGGTGCGAGGCGAGCAGCGCACTGGCGACGGAACCGGCGAGTACCGGCGCGAGGGGTGCATCGCCGTTGGTCACTCCTGACGCTAAGGTCAGCGATTGATCCATGTCCAACATAGTTTTTGGATGATTCAATACCCGGAGGGCATCGTTGTTTACGCTCGCACAGTTGGTGAGCTTCATCGCCGTCGCCGAGGAACTGCACTTCACCCGGGCCGCCGAGCGCCTTCGGATGACCCAGCCTCCGCTGAGCCGTCAGATCCAGCTGCTGGAGCACGAACTGGGCGTACAGCTCCTTGACCGCACCAACCGCACCGTCCGCCTCACCCCGGCAGGCCGCACCTTCCTCAACGAGGCGCGCGCCATCCTGCGTCAGTCGGAGGCGGCCACGCTCGCCGCCAAGCAGGTCTCGGCGGGCCAGGCGGGCGCGATCGCCGTCGGCTTCACCGCGGCCGCCGCCTACTCCGCGCTCGGCCCGCTCCTGACCGTCGCCCGTTCCGTCATGTCCGGCATCGAGATCGTGCTGCGCGAGAAGGTCACCCGCGACCAGTTGGAGGCGATCACCGAGGGCTCCCTCGACCTGGGGATGATCCGCCCCTCCAGCACCGGTCCCGACCTCGCCACCCGGCCGACCACGAGGGAAGGGCTGATCGCCGCCGTGCCGCGGGACCACCCGCTGGCCGTGGGCGACGGCCCGCTGCCGATGAGCGTGTTCGACGGGCAGGACGTGCTGATGTACTCGCCGGTGGAAGCCCGCTACTTCCACGAGCTGCTCGTGAGCATCTTCCGCGCCGCTCAGATCGCCCCCCGCTTCACCCAGTACCTCAGCCAGGTCCACAGTCTGCTGGCGATGGTCAACGCGGGCTGGGGCATCGCCTTCGTCCCCGAGGCGGCCGCGCAGATGCGCTTCTCCGGCATCGTCTTCCGCTCGCTGGAGCTGTCCGACCCCGCCCCGGTCGAGCTGCATCTGGTCTGGCGGCGCAACAACGACAACCCGGCGCTGCACGCCCTGCTCCGACACCTGTGACGTAGCGCGACGCCTTCTCGCCCCGCGGTGAGTCATACAGAGAAGGTATTGCAGCCTACAAAAATCAATGTAGACGGGAATAGAAAGCGAACCTACGGTCATCTCCAGCCACTGGCCCTGTGGCACGGACCACACGCGGCAACGCCGCCGCCACTCCCAGGTCTAGGAGATCGACCGCATGACAGCTCTCGACCGGCAGGACGCGCCGGTGACAGCAGCCGCTCCCCCCAAGGCAGGCCGCCTCAGGTACGTCATCCTGGCCATGCTCTTCGTCGTCACCACGGTCAACTACGCCGACAGATCGACTCTGTCGATCGCCGGTGACTCCATGCAGAAGGACCTGCACATCAGCTCCGGAGAGCTGGGCCTGCTCTTCTCCGCCTTCTCGTGGTCGTACCTGATCGCCCAGATCCCCGGCGGCTGGCTGCTCGACCGCTTCGGCTCCAAGAAGGTCTACGGAATCGCCATCTTCCTGTGGTCGCTGTTCACCATGGCGCAGGGAGCCATCGGCTTCTTCGCAGGTGCCGCGATCGCGTTGATGTTCATCCTGCGGTTCGTGGTCGGTTTCGCCGAGGCTCCCTCGTTCCCGGGCAACTCCCGCATCGTCGCCGCCTGGTTCCCCACCAAGGAACGCGGATTCGCCTCCGCGCTGTTCAACTCCGCCCAGTACTTCGCCACCGTCGCGTTCGCCCCGCTCATGGGCTGGCTCGTGACCGCCATGGGCTGGGAGCACGTCTTCACCGTGGTCGGAGGTGTGGGCGTCGTCCTGGCGCTGCTCTGGACCAAGGTCATCTACCCGCCGCGCAGTCACCCCAGGATGACGCAGGCCGAGCTCGACCACATCGGCTCCGGTGGCGCGCTCATCGACATGGACGCCCCGGTCACCGCCGAGGAGGCGAAGGCCGGCGCCAAGGCCGGCAGCGGCAATCTGAAACACCTCAAGACGCTGCTGACCGACCGCAACATGCTCGGCATCTTCATCGGCCAGTACTTCATCAACACCATCACCTGGTTCTTCCTGACCTGGTTCCCCGTCTACCTGGTCCAGGAACGCGGGATGAGCATCCTCGAAGCGGGCTTCGTGGCCTCGCTGCCCGCCCTGTGCGGATTCACCGGCGGCGTGCTCGGCGGCTACCTGTCGGACTCCCTCGCCCGGCGCGGCGTCAGCCTCACCGCCGCCCGCAAGATCCCCATCGTCGTCGGTCTGCTGCTCTCGACGAGCATCATCATCTGCAACTACGTGACCGCGTCCTGGCTCGTCGTCCTCATCATGTCCCTCGCCTTCTTCGGCAAGGGCCTGGGCGCACTCGGCTGGGCCGTCATGTCCGACGTCGCCCCGAAGCAGATAGCCGGACTGGCAGGCGGCGTCTTCAACACCTTCGGCGCGGTCGCGGGCATCGTCACCCCCCTCGTCGTCGGCTACATCATCGACACCACCGGCTCCTTCGACCTGGCCCTCGCCTTCATCAGCGCCTGTGCCGCCCTGGCCGTCCTGAGCTACGCCGTCGTCGTCAAGGACATCAAGCGCCTTCACCTCGACGAGGAGAACTCCCCCGCCCGCCGGCCCGAGACCGTCTGACCGGGACCGGCCGACCACGAGTGGCACCGGCCGGAGGAAGAAGGCGGGTCGGTCACCCGCTCACGCGGGCGCTAACGTGCCGCGTATGACGACTGCACTGATTACGGGCGCGACGGCGGGGATCGGTGCCGCCTTCGCACGGCGGCTCGCGGGTGACGGGCACAATCTGGTGCTTGTGGCCCGCGATACGGAGCGGCTGCGGGCCCAGGCCACGGAGCTGCACGACGGGCACGGCATCGAGGCCGAGGTGCTGACGGCCGACCTGTCCACGGACGCCGGGATCGATGCGGTCGCCGCACGGCTGACGGACCGTGTGAGCCCGGTCGACCTGTTGGTCAACAACGCCGGCTTCGGCAACAAGGGGCGCTACCTGGATGTCTCGACGGCCGACGAACTGACGATGCTGAAGGTCCACTGCGAGGCGGTACTGCGGCTGACCTCGGCCGCCGCGGGCTCGATGCGGGAGCGCGGTCGCGGCGGGGTGGTCAATGTGGCCTCCGTCGCGGCGTTCCTGCCGCGGGGGACGTACGGGGCGTCGAAGGCGTGGGTCGTCCAGTTCACCCAGGGCGCGGCGAAGGACCTGGCGGGCTCGGGGGTACGGCTGATGGCGCTGTGCCCGGGCTTCGTGCGGACCGAGTTCCACCAGCGGGCGGGTATGGGGACGGGCAACATCCCGGACTGGATGTGGCTCGACGCGGACAAGCTGGTGTCCGCGGCCCTGGCGGACCTGGCCCGGGGCAGGACCGTGTCGATCCCGGACCCGCGCTACAAGGCGCTGATGGGCCTGGTGAAGCTGACGCCCCGAAGCCTCCTCGGCGGAGTCACCTCGCGCGCGGGCCGGACGTACGGCCCCCGGTAGGCGGCCGGAACCGCGGTCCCGCGAAAACACCGAGGCCCGGTG